>NZ_JCAYNT010000016.1:0-118512 GCF_059758095.1 Shewanella sp. MF05913 | reverse complement strand
TTTGGCATTTAAGCCATGCCTTGTACTGACGGCAGAAGTGAGTGTAACTGTAAAAACCTTCCGCGTGCCGCTCTTTGTATTCTTCCCAAAGCAGCAACAACGTCATGGTTTTAGGCCGAAGCTCTTGCTGAACTAACGACCAGTCAGGAATGGTAAAGCCTTTTAATCGAGGCTTTGTTTTGAAAAACGCTTGTTGCAGAGAGTGATCATCCCACTTCTCATCAAGCGGCCAGCAAGTAATATCTAGCTCTGCTGATTTACAGGCATATTTAGACACGATTGAGGGTGAAACAGATAAGCTTTTTGCTATCTGACGATGACTGAGTTTACAGCCGTATTTTAGTCTTAAAATTTCTTTAAGTTTACGCATTGAAATAGGTGCCGTTGGCATGGTCATTCTCATCATCAAAAATGAAAAGAATAACGGTTAAAAACACCTACTGGGTAGACAAAAAGTACAAAAAATGAACTGTACTATTCAAGCCGATCACTCAATACTATTTTGACCGAAAAGTGATCGGCATCGATGGTATTGAGTGATCGCGATGGATGGTATTAGGTGATCGGCTTAGATGGTATTAGGTGATCGCGATGCATGAGAATATGCAGGAATCATGAACATAAATGAAACTATTCAAATTAAAGGGGTTATATGTAATTTGATGTAAGGGCTTTACATCGATACTCCTTTCAAAACCTATAACCCGTCCTATTGCAAATGCATGTACATTTCTAGTTTTCTCTTGCACTGCCCTTAAGCGAGATTTCTCCGAAATAGTAAAGACAACATCACTCAACTCAACATAACTAGAATGGCCAACGACTTTACCTTTAAATGGACCCGACATCGCCAAAATGCTGAACATGCTGTTATTAAGATTCCGGTAGACCTTGTGGTTTGCTTTAAGCTCAATTTCACGATCACGAAATGGGATGAAAGTAGATGCCATTTAATATCCTAAATGCAACATTGGAATGTGAGTGACTGAATATGATTTAATCAAGCCTTCAACGGTGTAAATGTGAAGGTTAGTCTGATTGTTGGGGAAGCTTGATATTACTCTGTCAGAAGCTAAATCAGTGATTGTGATGCTGTAAGGTGCTAGTGAATTATCATCAAACATCAATTCAATGCCATTTAAACCAAATGATAATTGGCCTGTCCTCATCAGCACATGAGATACATCAACCGAGGTTATTTCTGCAATAGCGTCTCTGTGTAGCTCTGAGAGGAATAATCTACCTTCATTCGCATTCCAAGAAATGTAAATCACACCCGATTTAGCTAACTCAGAATCGAAATAATTTGTTTCCTTTACATATGGACCATCGTTGATGACGCTAATGGGGCTTTCAATAGTTTTAATGCTCTGGAACTGAGATAAAAATTGGTTATCTTCAAACATAGTAAATGACTCACTTTTAATGCACTATTTCAAAAAATTGTTTTTCAACTTTACTTGAATCAGAAAATGCTGATGTGGCGATAATGTATTTTGCACCAACTAGTTTCAGCAAAAGACTATCCGTCCCTAGGTCCCGTTTCTTGCGTGAATGAAATGAAATTGTCTGATTTGCTACGTTTTTAGAAACGCTTGGCCATTTCTTCTTTAAAAATTTGTTTAAAACTATCTCTAAGTCAACATCGGTTAACGTCGCTTGGCAGCTCTTGCCGTATTCGTTAACTGTAATAGCTGTACCTAATGATTTACCCAATGGTTTGATTTTCATAATCCATCCTACTGATATCTGACTTGAAGTAAGATTATTAAAACATGCTTTAAATTTCGTACAAGGAAGTGGTTTGTTGATAGTTCTGATTGTAGAGGTATAGCTAATTTTGATAGCTACTCCATGTTAGTGTTTAACATCACCCTAACTGGCCAAATATCAAAAATTAGAAAGAGCTTTTAATGTAACGGAAAGATAATCCAATTGGTCACGGTTGGGATGCGGAAAGCGTAAGCGATATAACCACGCCATAGAGGGTAGTTTTTTGGTTAATGAAGTACATTTATTAATTCGAAGTTTACTTTCTTAAAATCAATAGCTTAGGATTTAAATTGAATGATTCCCATGATGGGAATTTATTGGTATGAGTAATTTTTTTTCAAAAAAAAGCCTGCAAAGCAGGCAGTGGAGTTCGTTATGATTAACTGTTAGTTAATTACTTATAATAATAGAGTTATCTTCCCATAAATCGAAGTAGGAGCAAAGAGATATAGTTACTTAATCTTTATCTTTCCACACAGGCACAATATTGAAATGATGATGCTATAAGCCAAAAACGATGAAATGATGAACCCAATTGCCCCATAGCCACTATAAAAATTTAATCCAATTAACACCGAAATGATGGCCATTACTGTGATAAGTAATCTACTTCTCATTTTTTGAATCCCTTTTCTGTGAACGCATAACAACATAGACAATAACTGTTAATGATAGTAAATAAAATTGCCACCTACCATAATCAAAATATGTCGCACAAAACGATAGGTAAAGCATTAACAAAATTAACTGCACAAACTTAGGCTGGCTTAATTGACCTTGAGATTTCAATGCTAAGTAGAACCAGCAAAAAAAGAACATTGAAAACAACAAAATTACCAAGGGTAAACCTATACTCTTACGTCTGTGAAAAGGAAATCCATGCTTAAAGCCTCACGAGCGCCATATGACTTATAAACACTCCCATCGTCTTTTACATCTACATAAATAACAGTGTTCATATTAAGTGAGCTACTGGAATAAAGCAGGCTTACCGATTTACCTTTGAATTCGGTTGAGAGGGCATTATACGCATCCTCAACATTAGGAAACTCAAAGTCCTTTCCAGCATATCTAATTCTTACACCTAATTTCATCATTCCACCTTACTGCTTGTAACAATCTCATTCCATCTAATCAATTTGCCGAATTTCAGAATAGCTAAGTTTTTGAGGTTATCTATTCCCACAGTCTTTAAACTGGCAAAAATGACACAATGAGTGAGTGACTTACCGCATCCGCCACACATGGATTTATAAACAGCTAAACGGTCGCTTCTTCCTTGATTAGCTAAGTCCAAATCGACCCCTACTATTTTAGACCTAATAGAATGCAACAACCATGGTTTTTGACAGCGGCACATACTGTGCTTAGCTTTAATTAATCTATTAAACTCAGTATCCATAATTGACTCTATTGTTGATTTGAAAGTATTAAACCACGAATTTGATTTGGTACAAGGATATGAACTTACTGAAGATGAATGCCGTTTATCTAAACGGCATCAATCTAAATGTTAAGCACACATTTGTAGGTCTACTTCTATCCGCAATTGATTGATGCTTTTCCCTAAGTGCTCAGCCATGCTTTCAAAGCATCCAAACGTCACTCCCTGACCTAGGATTTGGTGTGCAATTGTTTCGCTTATACCATCGATTAAATCAACTGGTACACCTTTTATTTTACAGTGTTCTTCTGCGGTAAAAATGCGTGATAAATTACCGTCAGTAGGGTGTTTTAGGAAGGTTTCAGAACTTCTACATTTAGCATAGCCTCTACCTAATACGCCTACTTTAGTATCTTCAGGTGTTACCATTAATCTCCCGAATCCTTTCCCTGCTTTTTTATCTGAAATTTCTTTATTCACTAAATAGTCAAAGGTTCTCCATATTTCACTATCTGGTCCAATTGATGCATCTATGATTGAGGATAGCGGTTTACTTCCAGCTACTGTAGTTGGCTGTAATTCATCGATGTTAAACTCAATATCAAGACCTTTTGATATTGCTACTAAACACATACGATTACGGTTTTCTATGGCACCAAAGTCCATTCCATTTAACTCGGTATAATGAAGGTCATACCCAAATTTGTTTAACACTAACTTAATAACTGAAAAGCTTGCTGTAGTTGCATAGTCAGTAACGTTTTCGATAAAAATAATCGCTGGGTTTAAGTGATTAATAGCATTTAGGGCGTAGAAAAATATAGCCCCTGCGGTATCATGATCTTCTGCAAAAGTTAGCTTACCTTTAGATTTTCCAGCCTTAGAAGCCCCTAAGCATGGTAAACCTACTGTTATACACTGGTACTGCTCTGATTTTTCGGTAAAAATAACATCCTCAATTGATGATTGGATAGCTATCGAATCTTTAGTCCATAAAGACCGATTGTTCTTTATGGATGATTCCAAATAGGCGGGTTCAATCTCAACAGCCAAACCTAATTTGGACTTAATACCAGCTTTATCAAGACCAGAATGAATGGCCCTGTCAAGTACACCGCCTCCATGACAAAGAGAGGCTATAGTTATAGCTTCACCGTTTTTGATTTTATTAGTAAATGCTTCATTTCTTAGTTGTACTTTCGCAGATTGCTGGTGAGCCTTAATAACCATCACACGATCTTTAATTGTTATTCTTAGTAGCTCACCTTCTGAGAAAATTGACTCTAATTCCTTTGTGTTAATATCTATCAATGGTAAGTATGAATCACCTTTTTTGCGACGACTAACAATGCGATCACCATTCTCATTAAAAACAAGATAGATGGCGTTATCGCTAAACTTACAGGTAAAGGCATCGCCAACGTTAATTCCTTCATTAATCAACTTATAGCCGTTCTGGACACCATCTAAATACACTCGCGGTAGCCCACGATTTAATCCTAAGTTTCTATTGATAATTGTTGGCATGATGTAATTCTCTGAACTTGTTAAGTACATTAATTAAAACATAATTAGTTTTTGCCGCAAGAAAGTGAGGGTGCTTTTTTGGTAGGGCATTAGTAGGGGGAGGTTATCTAAGGGACTGATAAATAGATGAAGTATTGTGTTTGGCTAACATTTTTTCATGCTGAAATCGAAGCTAGGACAGGTTTAGACTCTCACAGATAATACATTCATTACTTTCAGGTAAGGTAATAACTGTTCATAAGTACGAGTGTCGCAGTCAAGAATAACGGCACAAATGTATGGATTTATGTGTAAGTTATTCACGAAATTTGGCAGATTTTTTTGAATAGTCTCGGCTATATTAAGAATGTCAGTTCTTGTGTTCTTGTTTAAATAATAACGACATTGAGTCAGCAGCTCACATACGTGGTAATTGCACGTTACGGGCATGCGCTTGACACTGACAACTTTGGTTGTCCCTGTCTTATCAAGCAAGGTATTACTAACGTGCAAAAGGTCTTTATCAAGAAATTTTTTTGTCGAAGTTAAATTTATAGCATTCATTTAAGTTCATCTAATAGGTCGTTATACTGGATGTTTAAAATTTGAATTATTGACATAAAACAAGTGGTTAGCAACATAATTGTGATATATATGTTCGTGAGCAACATAAAACTATTCCTTTACCGGTTGCAATTAATAAATCGTTTCGGATGCTAATAACCTCAATTCCCTTCTCTGAATCCCAATGCTTTCAGAGCCGATCCAAACACGATTTCTGATGTCTTTTTTAATGTGTAAATTAAATAGAAAGTACAGTCGTAAAGGGCCATTGAGCATTACAACTAGCTTTGATAATGGATTTAGACGTTTGAGCTTGCACTGGAGTCGTTTTACAACAAACTTTATTTCATCGTTCGTTGAATTTCTGTTGGTAATTGGTCCACCTTTCACAATTTTCTCATCAAACTTGATGAGACCTAAGTGTTCGTTGAAGAAGTAAATATCAAAATACTTCTTCAATTGCCAATGTTCATACCGACTTAAGGCATCCATTTGTGAGCTACTTAGATAGTCGTATGCGCAAAGACCCATCTTTGAGTTTGGTTTAATCTCACCATGTAGTATCAAAATAGTTCTATTGTTAACTTCAGTCATTAGACAGCTACTTCTAAGTTAGATAAACACAATACGTTAGAATGCAAGATTCTATCCCTTTAAAAAAAAAGATCAAATCAAATAAATTTATTTATTTGATCTTTAATAAATAGATCTACAGATCTCTTTAGAATAAGAGCTACAAGATCTAAGGGCTATGTAAGCTACTGAAATGGAATGATAATTTTCCAAATTTGTGGACACTTTAGCCGTGCTTGTGGACACTTTAGCTTTTTTTGAGGACACTTTAGCCGTGTTTGTGGACGTATTTGCCGTGGATGTGGACAATTAATTGTGGATAAATGTTGCTTGTATTAGTGAGTGTGCCTGGTTGTGTTGTCTATTAACTTGTTTTTATTCAATAGTTTAAGTTAATTATATATTTGATCCATTAAATAAGTTTATTCAGATCATTGTTATTTTTGTTAATTATTGTAGTTTTCGTGGTGGATTGATTGGCCAAAACGGGTCTGGGCTAAAAAGTTGATTTCGACTCAATAATGCTTTCGCTATTCGATGTGGACAGTTTAGCCGCGAATGCCAGAATTATCGATGTGGACAGTTTAGCCGTGAGTGCCGGAATTATCGATGTGGACAGTTTAGCCGTGAATGCCGGAATTATCGATGTGGACAGTTTAGCCGTGAGTGCCGGAATTATCGATGTGGAAAGTTTAGCCGTGAATGCCGTAATTATCGATGTGGACAGTTTAGCCGTGAATGCCGGAATTATCGATGTGGATAGTTTAGCCGTGAATGCCGGAATTATCGATGTGGACAGTTTAGCCGTGAGTGCCAGAATTATCGATGTGGACAGTTTAGCCGTGAGTGCCAGAATTATCGATGTGGACAGTTTAGCCGTGAGTGCCGGAATTATCGATGTGGACAGTTTAGCCGTGAATGCCGGAATTATCGATGTGGACAGTTTAGCCGTGAGTGCCATAATTATCGATGTGGACAGTTTAGCCGTGAATGCCGGTGTTAATGATGTGGACAGTTTAGCCGTGAATGCCGGTGTTAATGATGTGGACAGTTTAGCCATGAGTGCAGAGCTAACGATGTGGACAGTTTAGCCGTGAGGTCCGAATTATCGATCTGAACAGGTAAGCCACTTCGAGCTTTTGGCCATTTGTACCGTGACTTTACCTTTACAATCTATGTGACAGTATTGATGGTTTATGTGAAGGGATATCAACTTACCTAATGTCATATTTATGGTGGTGTGGACATTTGAAGTTGCCTTTGCTGGTCCATATCTGTATGTCAGTGAGATCAATATATTTATGATTCGCCAAATTACATCCAATCATTTGATCAAATTTATAACTTCTTGTTGTGGACATCTGAAACCTTTCTAAGTATATTGTCCCAAAACTACAGCTACAACGAAAATTGTTAATCGAATTTTTTTTTGTGAGTGATTAAATGACATCCAGATCTAGCTTAACTATTCCAGTAAATGATTTGGTGAGATTCAGTAATGAACTCCTATCGATTCCGTTTAATTTAAGTAAAAATGAACGGCTAGTCATTTTGTTCTCGCTTTCGTCTATTAATGGTTATCAACCTAATCCTGGTAAAATAAAATTTTCTACAGAAGAGTTTGCTGAAAAGCTTGAACTTATAAAAAGCACTGAGCCTTATAAGCCTCAAATTAACAGAATTCGACGGACGATTAAGCAAGTCCTGAATGATTTACTGGTTAAAACGTTCACCTCCGAATACATAGATTCTGATACCGGTAAGGTCAGGGAGCGTAAGGTAAATTGGTTGAATGAATTAGACTCACCTATAAACGAAGATGATGGTGATTTTATTATCGAATTTTCAAGCATAGTCGAACCGTTCTTGTTTAATCTAAAATCCAATTATTCCGAATTTCAACTTGCTCACCTTCCCAGAGAAAAGGACCACGCTCTCAGTATTAATTTCTTGCTCTTAAAAGGGCAGTTTCTACGGTTGGAATGGTTAAGTCAGAGAGTCGATCCTGAAACAAATGTTGTAACAACCACCGTTGAGATAGTAGGTTTAAAAGAATATCTTGGTTTGGGGTCCAAATATAGTGATCTTCGTGACTTCAAGAAGCGTGTAATTTCACCAGCTATAGACGAAATTAACCTTAGAGCAAGAGTTAGCGTTACCTATGAAAATGTCCTAGTTAACGGTAAAACCTGCAAAATTAGGTTTTTACATGTACCGGAAGTACATTCCGATAAATCGAATGTAAAACCAGCGAGGCCAAAACTTATTAAGCGTAAAAGGTTTATTGCCGGTTCTCACGAAGAAGGGCAATGGAAAAAAGCTAACTTTATTATTTTGTCTAGCTACCGTGAATCATTAAAACGATACGACCCCAAAGCTGAGTTGTTGAAAATTGATCTCCAGCGATTAAATTTATATTCAGAACTATTTTCTAGAAGTATATTTGAAGAGACAAAAAACCTTTTGGCTAAAATAGATGAAAAATCGGCCAAAAGGAAACGTAGCGTTTTAAATAAGCATCAAATATAGAATTTTAATTTATTTATTATCGCTTCCTTTTGTAGAGTGCCAGGTTTTTATTAAAATTAACTTATTATTTAATCTTGTTTTTAGGTTGTCGAATGCCCTTTTCTTTGTTAGCAAAAGATGTCCTTCATTAGAATTAGTCAACTTCAGATTTTTGTGCCAAATGATTGCACTGTCATGAACACGGTTTTCCTGGTGAACAGGGGCAAATGAAAGCAGAATCTCAAAATGATGTTTTGACATCCCCTCTAATGAATCTTCACAGTGTTTAAGATTTTGTAATCTTGAAATAATATCTTCAATTTTGAGTACATTTATTCTAATTGACTTGCGGTCTACCCCAGCAATTTTACTTGCCTTAGCGTACTCGTGAACATTGAAGTAATACTCATTGATTCCATTAATCAATTTTTTAGAGCGTATTTGTGTAAAATTTGAGATTATAAAATCAAGCTCTATTGGAGTGATTTGAATAGACATCGTTAAACTAGTCTCCATGTAGTGTAAGTAGTATCGCCATCACCAATAATGCAACCTTCTGTGTCACCATTTTTGACTTTATCATCGATTAAAACAAGCTCTTCTAAGTGTGGGATATAATTAGATTTACCATGACATGTAAATGAAATAGTCGTAGCCTCATTAAGGGTTATTTGATTATATTTTGGTGCATCAAGTTCGATCATGTTTTTGCAGCGTTCTATGGTGTTTTGAGCAAAATCATCCTGGTTGTTTAACCCCATTATAGCAGCTAACGCACAGTATTCATTAGTTAATCGCTCACAAACAGTTATTAGCTCTGCAGGATTTAAAGCACTAATAATTTCAACTATTGACTTCTTTTTCATGGTTATTTACCTATGCTAGAAAAGTATGGAATGTATTTGATTTGTTATCAGATGATAATTTTTTATCCATTCCACAACTCTTTATGATTTTAGTGGCTTCGATTACAAAAAAATGTCCTGAGTATTTTTTATCAATTAGAGACAATAAACCTTTAATGACAAGTAAAAGAGCCATGTTTTTAATATTTTGATTTTGTTGCATTATAAATTAATCCTTATGCCCTAAGAGCGTTAATTACTGACTTATGGTGAATTGCAGGTATCCAGCCGTCGTCCATCCAATCATTTACTACTTCCTCAGTCTGATGTAACGTTTCAGCAAGCCATTTAATATTCAATGTCATTATATCTAATGTGATACCTTGAAATTTTTCACTATTTTCATTTTTCACTGTTTTACTTTCTAGAAGGATAGGTATTTGGCTTTTAAGGCATAGCTTGTGACCTTTTTTATGAACCCCATAATTAATCTCATTATATTCGCCATTTATTTGTACCGTTCTGCGACTAAATGATAATGAATGAAGGCAGTTAACATAGGTCCCGCATACATCACACGTATACGATTGAGTAAAATCAAAATTATTTGAAATCAAGTATGTCACTAACATTTAAACCTCCAATCAATTTTTCCACTCGTCGAGGTATGAGTCGTCAACAAAATCATCATTACCAAAGGGAATCGCGCTTTCCTTTGGTGTCTTCTGGTGTACTGCCTTTGGTTTACATTTTATTGGCGAGTTCATTAGAGTCATATCCATAACAAAAACCACTTGTGTATTCATTTCAATACCGGTTTCTTGGTCCACCCATTGCATCTTCCTGGCTTTACCTTCTACATAGATTTTGGAACCTTTTACTATGTATTGATGTGCAAGCACTGCCAGTTTTGTTTGCAAAATTAAGTTATGGCACTCAGTCTCTTCATTATTTTGGCCTTGGATATCTTGGTAAGAGTCAACTGTAGTAAGGGTTAATTTAACAAATTGTGACCCATCTATATTTGTTTCCAGTTCAGGGTTTTGGCAAACTTTACCTACTAGAATAATTTTGTTTATTGTTCCTTTGCTCATTATTGCCTCCTGGGTAACTGAATCATTAAATGGTATAACGAAAAGTTTTTGGTGCAAGGATTTGAGGTACTTACAACAGATGGCTAAGTTTATTTATCGAGAAAAAATCCATTTTTACGTTTAGCCAATTTAATTACAGATATACCATCCTTTGTGTAACCACTAACAAGTCTACTATCCATAAATTCTTTGAAACTTTTCAGTAATTTGGGCAAGGTATTCTCTGCTTGTTCCCAATCAGATTCGTGCAATTCAAAAATTTCACAAATGGCACTAGGACCTTTTTCTAATGTCACAAAGGGGAATTGACGTTTTGGAGTTTCAAGACCAGCAAGCTTTATTACATAGAGGTAAAAAACTGCTTGAATGTCATAACTCAATTCGGCGAATTGATAAGCCGCTACAGCTGGGTTGCAGCTACGTGCAGTTTTAAGATCAACAGGTAGCGTCGTATCTCCTAGGAATGATAACCAATCAGTACGGCACTTTAATTTTAATCCTGTAACAGGATCTGTTACTAAAAATGTTACTTCAGGGACGCCATTTTTGAATAACTTTTGAGCAAATTTATTTCTAACCATACCGGCATGTAAAGCTATAGCTTCTTTAAAGTCACTAGGTATTACAGGCAGCTTTAATGGTTGATTAACCAATTTTCCAGTTTTAATGACAGATACAACGGAGTCTGCAGTAATTGTAATATCTTCATCGGTTAACTGTTTCGAAATTTCATTGAAACACTTGCTACCAATATTATTTTTTATATGTTGTAGCTGTCTAAAGTCGAAATACATTCTAGTTGATGAAGGAATAACGCTTAGCCGTTCAGCTTTATCTCGGATAGTGCCCGAAGTTTTTACTTTTTGTTTCTCACACTCTGCCTTTAAGTCTGCACCAGTGTGCATGTCTATTGGGTAATCCTCTGGATCGATTAAGATAAATCTTCGCTTAGCTACGGCCTCACTGCCTTCTAACACTAATTCGTGAGTAATATCGCCAACGTCAAAATGCTTGCTAATTGAACTGGTCTTTTTAGTGTCTGATAAATATTTTTCAAAATAGTGAGAAGATGAATTTATATATGTTTTAAAGTGGCTACTCCCGTAAGCAGTTAATTTATGGTAAATATCACTTGGCAAATCTAAATAAATACCATCTTTAATGCTGCCATTCTCATCTAAAAAGTTGGCCACGCCTGATTCTGTGTATGCAGGCATCGCTAGTGAATTTAATGCTTTGCTTAATTCAGAACGAATATGAATAGGCTTTTTATTAATTACGTTGATTTTAATCTCAGGTTTATTGTAAATATTAGCTGCAACTAAGAGTTGTGGGTCAGAGCATTCTAAATCGTTTGATTCGACTGAATCGTGCGATGGGCCTGTATATGTTGGATTGAAAAAGCCTTCAAAAATTGAACTCATGTTGATAAACCTAGAAGTTATTTGATGGTTTTATTACAACATAGAATATTTCACGCACAAGTAATTGAGGGTGGTTTTTTTGTAGTGGCAGGCAAAAAAAAACCTACCACTGTGGTAGGTTTTTAGTCATGTGAAGCAGGGCAGTCCTGCAAGCAATGGTCATTACTTAAAGAAGTTGGTTGGTTTACTTCTCCTGGTTACTGCTTTGTAACCTATTCACGCGACAATCGACATAGATATTCTTACACATCCAACGGGAAATGCAAATAGATTTTTTGTTTCAACACATTTTGTTGTATAGTAAGAGAATTCGATTATATCTTGAGTTCTAGTGAATGATTAACAAAGCAATATTTAAATATTTCCTATATTTTTCAATGGCTGGTGCATGCTTTCAATCAATTGCGGGTTCGGAAGATGTTGCAATAGATGCACTGCTAGATGCAAATAAGAGTAATTCTAAATCTTCTTCGTTAATAACTACAGAGGTTAGAACTGTATTCTCGGATGAGGACATAAAGAAGGCCCTTTCCGTTTTGGATACAGTCGATTGGTCCCATGCCTTGCCAGTACGTTCTCTTATGATGGTAAAAACTAAAGACGGTGAGACTCTTTTAGCCTCACCAGATGGGCGACTTCTTATTAAAGGTGGACTTATTCTTGATGGTTGGAATCGTCGGCAAATTTTAACTGAAGCAGATGCAAAAAATTCCTGGAAAGCTCATTTATCAAGTTTCGGGATTACTAGTGGTGATCTCCCAATCTACTCATTTGGTTTAGATAAGCCTGATTTTGACCTTTATGTGTTTGTAGACTCACTTTCAAGTGAAGCTAATACAATTTTATTCAATCAAATCAGAAGTCTTTCTAACAAGTACAAGTTTGGATTAGTTTTAACTCCAATTGCTCAAGGAAAATCGTCTGGTGCAAGGGGGAGAGATTTATGGTGCGCTAAAGATCAGGGTCAATCTATAGAGTTGTTGATGTCAGGTGATGATACGGCAGAAATAGAGACTTTAGAAAATTGTGATACTTCAAAAATAATTAAGGTTATTGGACTTTCACAATTCATGCAGATTCAACGACTGCCATATTTAATTTCAGCGGATGGCACCCATAAACAAGGTGCTCCATCAAATTTAGACCAATTTATTCAATCCACTACAGGTAATAAATAATGAATAAAACATTACTAGCCTTGGCTTTGGCATCAACGTTGTTATCTGGTTGTTCTTCTATGTTCGAGGTTGGTGAGGAGCCAACAGTTTGTCCAATTACTTTGGACCCAGGTATTCCGTGTACATCTACACGCGAAGCTCTTGAATTAACGGATTCACCCGATGGCATTAGTCGTGAAAAAGCGCGTCGTATGGCTTTGCACTCAAAAGAATCCCATGACCATGATCATCCTGATATCGAAAATGAAGCTGCTGCACCGGTAATTCAACATCCACCGGCTTACGATTATCAGCAAATGAGTCGGGCGTATGAGAATACCCAAGATCTAAATAGAATGCTTCCTGCGCCAGAACCAATTGCAGTTAGAAATCCACCGAAAATGCTTCGAGTGGCATTTGCACCTTGGCAAGATAGTTTCGGCCGTTTACAGAATGTAGGGTACGTGTATTCAGAAGTAGAAGAGCGCAAATATACATATGGCAGAGAAGCGTTTAATTTGCCAGCCCAAATTACACCGCTAAGCATTCGTCAAATAAGTCTTGAAGATGAAAGACGGATGAATCAACAATCACAAAACGGCTTAGGGATTCAAACTAGGGCTCCGAACGCTGCTGATAAAGCTGCCGAAATGTCAGGAACTGATCAAACGCCTGGATTTACAAAAGAGACGTTTAATCAAATCCGAAACAATTAATACTGGGTGCTAAATATGTTTTCTCATACTACGTCAAATTTGTTATCCGCTCACAAATACAGTGAGGTTATTCATGTTCTAGATAATATTGTAAACGATGAAGGTAAACATCTAGGCTACTTATTAGATGGTGGTTTTTTAGGTAATACCTATTTATGCCCTCCGTTGTCCGGTGCATCTATGAAATTATTAACTAGTTTAGATAGTTTATTTCGTCGTGAGTATGCGGAAAATAGCTTTTTACAGATATCACTAGTTGCCTCTGACAATATCTCAGATCAATTAGATGCCTATCATCAAATCCGTGGTCAAAGGATGAAGGATGTAGGCGAACTTGATATGGATGAGCAGGGGGCACATGCTGCCGAATTTTTAAAAAAACTCACTAGAACAACATTGCCTGGCCCGAATATGGATGGTGTACCTCTAAGGCATTTTGAAGTATGGGTAACTATTAAAAACCCTATTAAAAAACAAGTTCCAACTCAGAGTGAGATAGAAACGTTTGTAGAGCAAACCAACCAACTACAAGAAACTCTTAACCAATTGATGGGATACGCCATTTCAGCTGAACCTGAAATATTTTTGCATAGAATGCAAATGATCCATAACCCATCAAAAGATGCAGTTTGGCGCAAAGGTGTGAAGGTAAAAGGTCGTCAAGGCTGTTACCGCCCGACTCAGCCAATAAAGCACCAATATCTAGAAATAGGTTCTACATTAGAAGTTAAGCCATCATCATTAGTTTTCAAAAATGCAGATGGTACAGAGCGACATGTTAAGAGCATTAGTATTCAAGAATATGCTGAAAATGCAAATTTTGGTGACTTACATGAATTAGTAGTCGATTGGATTGGTGGTAAAAGTGCCCTGCAGGGGAATTTTACCATTAACTTAAATGTTGAGTTTGCTAAAGCAAAAATTGAAAAGGTATATGGTGCAAAGAGAACAGTAGCAAAGCAAATCGGTGAAGGTCCATGGGCACGTTGGATTTCATCTTTGAAATATGGGCTTCAAGATTTTGAGTATTACGAACATTACATGAATGCTGAAAAAGCTCAGCATTGCCGATATCATCTTAATTTTCAAGTAATGGCATCGTCAGAGGAAAGGCTAGAGAAAACAACAAGAAATTTAATCACACGCATTGACGCTCGTGGTTGGAAAGCTATTGAAGACAAAAATATAATGTTATTAACTTGGTTAAGTTCATTACCTCTTGGGCCTAATACCAATATTGCAGATTTCATAGAGCGTTATGATATTTTACCAAGTAATTTGCTTAAGTTTTTTGTTCCTATGATGGCTAGTTGGCGAGGAAACACTACTCAAAAGCCTGTTATGACATTCGTAGGCCGTGATGCTCAGCTAATGATGTTTGACCCTTTTACATCAGAGACAAACTATAATTTATTCATTACAGCTACAAGTGGTAGTGGTAAGTCATTTTTTGCAAATAATTTGATCGAAGGTTTACTTAGTACAGGAAATATTAAGTTATTAGGAGATTGTAAGGATAGATTTAATAGTCCTGTATATGATGAATACTCTCAAGATAAGCCATATGATGGTGGTCGTGTTTTTGCAATCGACTCAGGTCGCTCATATGCTAAATTAGCCGAACTAGTGGGAGGGCAATTCGTAGAGGTTATTCCTAATGAATTGTTTACATACAACCTTTGCCCATTTAAGACCATTGAAGAAGACTTTATTAATGAGTATGACTCAAATGATGGCTTAGTCAGTAGTGAAAGAAGCCCAATTGGACCGCAAGGAGAAATGCTACTCAATATATTAAAGCTGATGGCATTTCCAATGGGAGAGTGTAGTAGTTACCAATTTTCTCAGATGTCTGTGATTATGTGTCGAGTTTGGAGTGAAAATGGTACTGGTGGTTCAATAGATATTTTTGCTGATTTGTGTGCAGAGCATGAAGATAAACGTATTAAAGAAATCTCAGACCAGCTCACGCCATGGTGCCGCAGCCGCAAAGGTCAGCATGGCTGGATGTTTAATCAAAATAAGCCATCCATTCAATTTGAAAAAAGTTTCGTCGTTTTAGAACTCGATGCGCTGAATGGTTCAGATCAAGTTAAAGCTGTAGCAATCATGTTGTGCATTCAACGTATACAGCAAGAAATGTTTAGTCATGAAGAATCTAAAGCGTCTATAAGAAAAATGTTCCTTCTAGATGAAGCTTGGGAATTGCTTAAAGATGATAAGAGTGCGGATGTTCTAACTCGAGAAGTATTAAAGACATTGGCGAAATTCCTCGAATCTGGATGGCGACGATTCCGTAAATATAACTCTTTGGGTTGCTGTATCAGTCAGTCAATTCGCGATGCTACTGAAAGCCCTGCAGGTATTGCAATGGCTAGTAACTCGGCGCATATGATGTATTTAAGGCAAAATGAAGAAGAGCTCCAAGCATTCAAGGCTGAGGGGCGCTTTAGCAACCAAACCGATTTTAAACTGTTAGAGAGCGTCCATACTAACCCTCCGTATTATTCAGAGGTACTAATTAAGACAAATGGTTCGCAAGAGATTGGCCGCTTATATTTATCTCGAGCAAAAGGTTTATCTTATAGTACAAATCCCGTAGACAAAAATCGAATCAATAATGTTATGGCTCAAGGAAAAACACTTTTTGAGGCTTGTCGTATAATCGCTATTGAAGAAGGTCATGAATCCGAAGGGGAAGAAGAATAGAAGATGTGATGCCCTAACAATGTTAGGGCATCACATTTATTTAACTGCACAGTCATAAAATCTTTGCATACTACTTTCACCTACACCCTCATTCAAAAAACTATCACAGTGATAAAATTTTTGTGGCATTTTACTGATAAGGTTCATGCAGTTAAATAAAACATAGTATTGGCCGAAAGTTGGGGATGCACCCACTCTAATATTGTCATATGCAAGTTTAATTAAATCCTGGTCAAGTGCTTGTTTCGTTAAATTCGACTTGTCGGAAAATGATGCGATTAATAACGCATTGTAAATTCCGGCGGTTGCATCAATGCTATTGGTTGTAGTTTCGGCATTGTACGGGTTAAAATTAGCACCTTGCCGGTATGCATCATCAAAATACCGATATTGTGATGCTACACTAGAGCACATTTCGCTGTCGCTTGTTATTTCGCTGGCGTTAAGAGTGCAACTTACTGAAGAAACAAAACCAATTGCTATCATCAGTGTCTGTATTTTTTTCATTGATTTTGCCCAAGATTGGAGTAAGTTTTTATTATACACACTTTGTTGGAGCGTAGTAGATAGAGATGGGAATTAACAAGGAACGGTTAGAGCTTGAACTTTCATGCACTCATTATGTCAATGTAGGCTTATTAAACCTTGAAAGTGAATCATTGCCATCACCACCTAGATTATTAGTTAGGGCACTGGATTTATATTCATGCGAAAACAAAGATATATCTGATTACATCGCGTTAATACAATCTGATCCATCTACCTCTTTAAGGGTTTACAAGCTTGGTTATTCAGTAATGTATTCGACACAGCTTGTTAGTAAAAAACAGCCGGATCTAAAGGCTATAGCTATTCGTCTAGGCATAGCATCATTAGAAAATCTCGTAGTTTCTTCATTAATGGAACAAAGCTTCCAATCAAACTCAAAGCATGCAAATTCGTTATTATTTTCTGTGTGGGGAAAAAGCATCTTTATAGCTAAATCATTAGAGTTCAATGGTGGCGATTACCTTACAGGACTTTTATGTCAAGTCGGTGTCTTACCTATTTTGCATGAGCTTGAGAAATCACAGACATATGACTTAGACATTGACGAAACTGTGCTTGTAGATGCTATTTCCGTTTTGACTCCTAAATTGTTGAGTATTTGGGGGTTCAAAGCTTTGTCATTACAAGTAGCTGAATTACTAACGGTAAGCCAGTTCAATAAGAAGTCTTTGAATGCCTACGAAATTGCAGTTTTGAGCTACGATGCATTTAAGGCTGACTCAGACGACTACCTCTTAGGTTTAGGTCTTTCTGAAAGTGACAAATTAAAAGTAGAATCGACAATTGTTCATGCTTCTACTTACTATAAATCATTGACCCAAATTTAAATTTTCGAACTTCCTTGTAGCATTTGAATTCTATTGTAAGTTAGTAGCTATCAATGTCTCGGGGATCTATATGCTCATACCAAAATCACTAAGAAATATTGGAATTAAGGATTTGTGGCAGATCCCAATGGTGATGCCGCAATACACTAATAATATGAATGTTATTAGTGATTTTCGTTTGTTCTTTGATTGTTTACATACCGATTCAAAAATATTGTGCTGCGGGATTTTATCTAGCTATTCTGAAACAAAATACATGCCTAATAAAGCTTCTTACATTACCGTTCAAATATTGGATGTTAATGGCGTTTCTTTGCAAGCTAATGTTTTTGGGACTAAAGAACTTCTAACATCAATATTTTTAGATAGTAGGAAGGGCGATGTTGTTCATATGAGCGGTAAACCTTTGTTTCAACGTGGCGCTTGGTTGTTACATAATGCTAAGGTGCTTGACCAGGGCCAGCTATACAGAATACACACTAATTATGTATTAAATTATAAAAATAAATCGTTACCTACTAGCTCAATTAACTTTATAACTGAGCATATAGAAACATCGATTCCCTTAACATGTGAAGCGTTCACGAAGTATTTTAAAGTAAATCACAAAAATCGAAACAAGATCCTAAATGAATTCCTAGGGGTTCCAGTAGGATTGACTTTATCTCAAATTCTTAATGAAATTCACTTCCCAACCGATGTTACCCTTGCCCTTGAGTATCAGTGTTACATAGAAAAGCTTGCAGCCCTGCTTACTGCAACAGAGGTAAGAAATTCGGCTTTAAAATGGGGCGTGACAAGAAGAAGGATTTCAGCTGAAACTATCCAAGATCGTTCAAAGCAATTAACATTTGCCATGACCAAAGAGCAATATATGTGTACCGAACAATTAGCGCAATTGTTCGATTCAGATAAATCTCAAAGGGCAATGTTGATTGGTGATGTAGGCACAGGGAAAAGCTGTGTTTTAGAAGTTCTTGCTGCATCCTTTTGCGATGCGAATGGCCGTGTAGCGTTCTTGGCACCATCACAGAATTTAGCTCATCAATTATATGGTGAATTAAAGAGTTTTTTTCCTGATCTAAATCCTATGTTAGTAACTGACGGTTTTAAAGTTACAATTCATAACTCCAATGCTACTAAGTTATGGGTAGGTACAACATCTTTATTATTCCAAGATTGGCCGGACCCTTTTGATCTAGTTATAGTCGATGAGCAGCAGAAATATTCAGTTGATCAACGTGAATTACTTTGTCTCGGTGGCGGTCATTTACTTGAGTCTACTGCAACTCCAATTCCTCGGTCTGCGGCTTTATTAAAGCATGGTGTTATCAATCAGTTCCATTTAACAGAGTGCTTTACTGATAAAACTCTGATCTCGACAATACATTATTTAAATGATAAAAAATCACTATTTAAAAGAACTTTCGAAAATCTTAAACAAGGCAATAAGTTACTGGTTATTTGTGCTTTGAAAGTTGATAGTGCTTCTGAAGTCATGTCTAACACAACAAGTGCAGAGAAAGCTTATGCCTCTTGGATTCAGTTTGTCGATAAATACAGTCATGATCTACCCTCGGGGATCGGGGTAGGGATTAGCCATGGAGGTTTAAGTCACGAAGCTAATGTTAAAGCTATTAATGATTTTAAAAGTGGCCTAATTAATATTTTAGTTTCAACTACAGTTGTTGAAACCGGTTTAACGGTTCCTAATCTGAATCAAATAATCGTATTAAATCCAGAGCGCTTAGGGTTGGTCCAACATCATCAATTAAGGGGGCGTTTAGCTCGATTTGGAGGAGTTGGTTTTTACGACCTATATTGTGATCAAGGTTTGAAAGATAAAACATTATCGAGGTTAGAGTTAGTATGCTCATCATCATCTGGATTGTATTTGGCATTTGAAGATATCAAGCAAAGAGGGTTTGGGAACCTTTCAAGCGAAGTAAAAACAACGTCAAAAGAGCAAAAAGGTGAGTTTAATAGCTTTATATATGGAAAAAAAATCAGTCCGGCTACATTAGGGCTAGCTGTAGAGTTTTCAGCTTTTTGATTTTTTAATTGGTCCACACATCAATAAGGTTTTAACTTCTTGCTCCATTCAAACCCTCTGTGTAATATGTAACACATTACATTATAGTTGTTAGAGGGTGTGATGAACACTTTTGAGTTAAAAAAAACAATTCTTCAATCCGCAATTTTTGGTGGTGCACTATTTTTGTCTGTATCAAGTGGTATTAAAGTTGGCTTGGATAATCAAGGCGTAACTTCTATTGCCCAAACATCAAAATCAACAAATACTGATAGCTTTGATGCGAATTCGGAAGGAGTACCTAAAACGCTGCAGAATTTACTTGATAAAAGTCCTAGAAATAAACTAGTTGATTCTTTTGAAACTACCGAATCTGGTGTGGTTGCTAAAGGGTGGTTAGTTGATTTAGGTGGTACTCAACAACTCTACTGGAGTTTTGGTCAGTTTGTAGTGGCTGGAGCGCTGGTTGGTTCCGATGGTATAAATCTGACTGATAAATTTATATCTGACAAAGCCCCAGGATTAAGCCCTGACTTATGGCTTCAATTAACTTCCGCAATGCATGTCCAAGCGAGCCCAACGGTTAACCCAAATGACGATAATGCATTATATATTTTTTATGAACCTTTTTGTGGAGCTTGTTCAGCCCTTATGAATAGGTTAGTACCTTTGATGCTTAACAACGAGCTAGACGTTAGATTAATACCTGTCGCTTGGTTGAGTCCAGATTCCCCTGGTGCCATTCAAGCACTTGTTGATGGAAAATCTGAAGCATTCGCCATTCATGAAAAACTGAAGCAGAGTGGTAAGAAAGTCCCTACTAGAGAAGTGACTCCGCAAACGAAAGCGGAAATAATCAAAAATGGTGATTTAATGTCAGCGATGGGTGTTACTGGTACTCCCGCTGTGATTTATAAAGGTGATAATGGAAAAGTTATTAATTTAGGCGTGGCTACTGACTCTGAGTTGAGCGAAGCTATTCGGTCTATCAAGGCCCGAGGGTAATTTAAATTGTCACTGAGCCGATTGTTCTTTTTATTGTGTGTTATAGCCCCCTGTACTTCGGTATCTTTAGGGGCAGTAGCTAACGATTTGCAACTGAACAAGGTTTTATCTGAAACTAGTGCTGGTGGAGTTCTTAATATTGAGCTTATTCGTTATGCCAATGGCTTGAGGAAAATGTTAGCCGATCAAATTGATGTTCAGTTAGAAGGTTCTCAGCAGATAAAAGCGAGTTCAAATTGCCTTGATTTATTAGGTTATGAAGATTCGATGGTAGATAGCCTTAAAAACAAAATATTCAAAAGTCTTATCGTGAGCTTCGATGATATGGACAGAATTGACCATGTAGCCCATATAGAGCGAACTATCATGAATACAGATAATTTGCTTGACTCACCCTCATTAGAAGACTGTTCTCTTGAGTCACAACAATTAGTTAATTAATCAAATTTTCACCTAGTTAAAAGCCATGCCATATTATTTAGCATGGTTTTTTTTGTTTTTATTTTCAAATTCTGTGTGTTATTCACACAATGTCTTGGTAACTTAATCTTGCATGTATTATCATGTGTGTTGGATTTTTTAGTATAGCGAGGCTTGGATGAGATATCTCCAGTTAATGACGGGCGGCGTGGTGGCTTTGGCCATATGCATGAGTCCTGTAGTAAATGCAGTTTCAGGTATTACGATTACAGGGGAACTGGTTGGGAAATCACCAGATATCGTCCTTCCTAATGTCGCTGATACAATCGCAAACGTTAAGCAAGTTAGCTTTAAGGCCACTCAAGGAGGTGGCGCGGGATGCGCTTTAACTTCATCGGTGGATTTAGCAAAATCGCATGTTCAAAAAAATGGCGATTTAATGTGCTTTTTTGAATGGGTACTTCCTCCTGGGTTAACCTCAAATTTAGGTGTTGCCTCAGGTTACTTTGATAATTATGGTGAGCAGCAGATAGGCTACAATGTATCTATTTTTAGTGGGTCTAATCAGGAAAAGATTCTTGTACAGTCGGGAACGATGAGTGTTCAGGTGGCAAAAGCTACCATGCCATTAATTATCGATTATTCCACTGTTGTTTCATCTGGGACTAAAAATGGTAAGTCTGTAACCTCATACAGTAGAAATGATATTTTAAAAAACGTTAAAGTCTCCGTAGAACCTAAACCTTATTCGCAAAGAGTTCTAATCAAATCGATTGGTAGTTGTGATGTTGCAGAGGGGGCTGGAAGTTGTTTGATCAGCGCCAATTCTGTAACAATAAGTAATAATGATTCTATTCAAGGTATCCGTTCATTTGAAGTTGAGGCTGATGCATCAAATGGATATTTCACCGCACAAAAGACAGTCCCTACCGATTTATATGATTTAGGTTGGGATTACCGTTCACCTTCCCTAAATAATTTTAATATGCAGGCAGTTAGTGCTGGTAATGAAAGGCTATTAACAATACCAGTTAATGAACAAACAATCGTCGTTAATAATGAAAAAGCAATTTTAGTTGTTGATACACCACATCATGGGCTAGAGGGGAATTGGTGGCACCCAATAGCAACTCTTAAGCTAAAGCCTGACCCATCATACAAACCAACATTACCAACATATCAATTAGGTGGTGATGATATGTTGAATTTGGCAAAGCTAATTTCTTTGCCAACTGGTGAAATGTTACTTAATCCGGTGAATACTACACAAATAGATAATAAGTTCATCTTTGAATTTTCAATTAGCAATGTGCCGGATGGCGTTTATTATTCAGTTGCAAACATTAAAGATGGTTATGGTAATACCTGGGAAGGAAACGTTTTAGATTCTACACCTATAGATCGCTATCCTCCTGAAATTCGTGTTTTTACTACTAGTGGTCAATCATTAAGCCCTTCAGATCCTGTCTATTTCTTTGATGAAATTATCGTCGCGGCAGTGGATTCTATGTCTGGTGCGGGTGAAGTTATTTCTGCTACGGTTAACGGGAATAATGTATTAGGTCAAAGTGTTGCTGAAGGGTTTGAACACCTCAAGCATTTAAAAAGCGCTGAATATGAAATTTCTCCGAATCAAGACCTTACTCTCGCGTTGGTAGTACAAGATATAGCAGGAAATAAGTCTGCAGCAGAATTACCCATAAGATATATGCCATTAGCCTGGGGTTTGGAAGATCGCTCAGCAACTTACAAACGTGCAGTTCAGAAAATTAGCTTC
The DNA here is from genome assembly GCF_059758095.1 of Shewanella sp. MF05913. Lineage (NCBI taxonomy): Bacteria > Pseudomonadati > Pseudomonadota > Gammaproteobacteria > Alteromonadales > Shewanellaceae > Shewanella > Shewanella sp. MF05913. Next base: position 95,649 of record NZ_JCAYNT010000016.1, on the reverse strand, counting down.
CCCCTAAGGCAAACATTTGGCCCAGGTTGTAATATTTATGAATCATTAGATGAAGCCCGTTCATCGACAAACAATTATGCATATAAATGCGGTGTTGAGTGGGTAAGCACACCGTCTGGCACCAGTGGGTCTTGGGATAAGCGACTTCAGATGCTTATGGGAGCCTTTACCAAAACTAATGATTCTACCACCGATAACACTGCCTATTACAATGTGTGGATGATCAACCAAAATGGTGTTGAGTCCATTGCATATCGTGGTGAACAAAAAATTGATGTTCAAGAGCCAGATAAACCATTATTAAGTATTAACACATACCGTGAATATAAGCCTGGCATTTTCCTCACTGGGGTTGATGGCGGCTATATAACATCCACAACGGCTGAGTTTGATAATGGTGATCTAAGGTATGAGATTGATACTGACTCATCAAACACTATTTATGAATATTCACAAACTGGGTACGTTGCAAAGCAAGCAAGGTTATCTAGGTCATTAACTGTTGATGCAGCACCACTTTGGACTGATAGAACCGTTAAGTTAAGTGCAACCTTTCTTGGAGATAAATCAATTTCGACGGAGAAATCATTTAGAGTCATTCATGCTCCAAGTTCAGCAATAACCGCATCGCTTGTGTCTGGTCAGGTTATTCAAACTAACACGAATATAATACCAACTGAACTTTCTATTGGTGTGAGAAATCTAAGAACTAGAGAAATTACATTCGACAGAGCAACTATGGGTGACTGGACCGCAAGGTTAGCTACAGAGTCAAGAAATAGGGATGGCTCATATGAGTATCAGTATCTATCGGATGCCAAAGATATTGATGATAATGGTAAAGCATCTTTTGATATAGATTTGACCAGTTATAGTATGGGAGGCTATCGTTTCCTCACTATTCTTGAGTCAAAGTCACCCATTCCTGATTATTCAAGGACTATTAAATCAAACTTAGTATTTTTCCAAGTGTATAAAGGTGGTGAAATTGACGGCGATGCGCAGATTCGACGGGTTGCTGGAAGATCACCATTTGCTGCGCAAATGCTATTTGTTCCAGATACCAGCGAGGACCGTATTTCTAAAGGTAACGTCAATTGGGAAATGAGCCGTGATAACGGGGCGACATGGGCAAACATAGCAGAGGGTAAAGACTATTTAGTTAAAGTATTAGCAGAGGAAGGTTTATACCAATTCAGAGCTAATGTTACTAATAAGTATACCGGAATTACCCAGTATACTAGTTATCAAGAAGTTCTTGTATACGCCTTACCGGAGTTAAAAGTAACAGGTGCTAAAGCCTTACACCCAGGCGAGCTAACAACCATAAAAGTTTTTGACCATGATACACCTGCGGATACAAGTAATGCGGAGATCGAGTGGTCGTTAGATAACGGAGTTACTTGGGAATCAGGTGAGAATTCACTTGATGTTGAAATGGGTAATGAAATGATCAGGTTGCAAGTACGAATGGCGTATAAGGGTACAGAGCTTGCTGAAACCAAACGCTGGTCTTACGTTAAGCACACTGTCCTTAAGGCGAGACCCTTACCTGTGAGAATCATTTTCAATCAGCCAAAATGGATGGAGAAGGATGTATCTTATCCACTTAATCCAACAGTTAGGTTAGTTGATAGTGGTACACCTACAATAATTAAAGGGAAGTGGAAGGTGCCTGATGGGACATACATTGATGGCCTGGAGCTGAATTACACCCCTTCGGATGATGATGTTATTAATGGTAGTGGTCAATTTGAGTTTCATGCTTGGGCAGAGGGCTATTACTCAGAAACTTTGTCTATTAATAAGTTCAATGTCAAAATGTGGGAATATGAATTTCCGAAATTTGAAATTAATGGTGGTGCAAGAACGTCTTATGCTCCAGCATCAGGTTCTGTTTACATACCAAATCCATTGAATTTACCCCCATCAATATCACGTATATCATACAAAACCGTCTGGTCGGTGCCGTCAGAAATAGAGGTGATTAGAGAGACGGAAAAACAGCTGGTATTTAATGTAACCTCATCGGGCCAGCACCAAATAAAAGCCTTGATTTCAGATGATAGAGGTAATAGCAAAGAAGTAATGATGTACGTTAGTGTAACTGATGCGCCCGAACCAAATCTGACAATTGACCCGCGCTTTAGCAATAATTTAATGCGTGAGCCTCTAATTGTTACAGCAAGGCTCAATGGGTCTCTAGGCCACCCTCTGGACCGTATTAGTCTAATTGAGTGGGAAGTCGATGGGATTAAACAGCAGCAAGTAGGTGGCTCTATTATGATTAGAGACTTAATGGCTGGTAATCACAACATCACAGCTAATGTTGAAACTAACTATGGTATTAAACGCTCGTATACTTTTCCTCTTTCAGTAGTTAAAAACTTAGCTCCTACGTGTGATGTAGAAGCTAAGGACTATGCATCGATTATTCGTTTAGATATTAAATGTAATGATCCAGACGGACGTATTATGCGTTATGAATGGGAAATTGATGGAGTTGTCCTGCCTTATGCAGGTTCTTACATTAACGTAAGTAAGACTGCAGGAAATAAATCGAGAATTGTGGTTCGAGGGGTAGACGACTCGAATGCATATTCCAATTCTATTGAACGTATCTATTCATTCTAGTAATGAGAGGCTAACATGAATGAAAAATTATTATTAGAAGCGCCAGACGTTTCTAACTGGTTGAAAGTGCAACTTGAAGAGACTAAGCGTCGTGATATTTGTGATTGTATTAATGATCTGGAATTATTGCGTTTGATACTGGAGTCTAGACTTAACAAATTACAATTGAAGATACCGAATTAAACTTAAAACCCCATTAAGGCCAGCAATCATTTGCTGGCCTTTTTATTTCCTTCTTTTAAATTGTCTCACTAAGTTTCATGAACATTAGTCTTTGTTTCTAACTTGCAATTACAACGTTGTGCGTATAGCATTGCGGTATTATTTTTATTCTGTAAGAGCTTAACCTGCGATGAATTATGCAAATTTATCTAGCCCCATGGTTTTGAAGGAAAACCAGAATAGCAACAACACTTTAAAGCCAATGAGTTGGCTCTGGTCTCGTGTTTACCTACCTACAATACTTGTTATAGCTCTCACGGCGCTGTGTTCCTTATTCACAATAAACTACAAGTTAGTTTTCGTGGGTAATTCTGATAGATGCATACCTGGATGGGTATTTGTTGTGAAGAAAGGGGCTCAGCCTAAGGCTGGTGAGTTAGCAATGGTTTTATCTCATGAAACGGACATCATGCCATCTGGAGTGAAAATTATTAAATTGGTGGCAGGTGTAGGTGGAGACACCGTTAAAGTAGATAAATATAAAGTGATTAACGGTAAGAAGGTCTTTTACGCGTCATTGGTTGAAGCGGCCCTATTCTTAGAAAAAAACACAGATGATTTAGTTGGCGATTTTGAAGTTCCAAACAGCTCTTATTTCATGATAGGTACATTTCCTGGAAGTTATGATAGTCGATTTTTTGGTCCAATTTTAGACAAACAGGTGGTAGGTCGTGCATATCTCATTATTTAAAATTACTACTATATCAACACTTATTCTCATAAGTATTCAGGCTACGGGGGCTAATGAATCTGTTAATCATATTAGTAGTGGCGAGTTAAAGCCGAAATCAACCTACCAGTTTACTGAACAAGATTTAGATAACATTAAACGCTCTAAGGCGTTAATGGACCAAGCTCGGGGTGAAATTGAAGCGCCTAAATCAGACTTACCAAACTGGGCTACATCCGGTGAGACAGAAGTTTCAAAGTGGTCTACTGATTTTGAAAAAATGAATGCCGAGGCGAATGCTATTCGAAGTTCAGTTTTGGGAGTTGACCCAAATTTCAGACCCAAAGATCTGCGTTCGAATCAGCAAAATAAAGAGAAAGGTATTTTAGGGCCGAATGAAGAGTTAATTTTGTTCGCTAGTTTTAATATGCCAAAACAGGTTCTACGAAACATGCTGACCGCAGCTAGCCATGAAGGTGCCGACGTATCAATAGTGTTTAGAGGTATGCGAGAAGAAGATACCGCTATTAATCAAACATCATTAGCGATCCGGAAAGTAATCGATGATCTAGGCTTGTTAACTGAACCAAACGTTAAAATGGACCCGAGATTATTTTATCAATACGGGATCAACAGTGCCCCTTCAATGGTTTACCGCAATGGTAGTAAAACAGTGGTAGCTGCTGGGTTAGAAACATTTGAAACTTTTATAGAACAATCCAGAAGCCTTAATTCAGGGGGTGATTTAGGTTCACTATCAGTAAGCTATGCCATTAAGGAAGTAGACGTCATTGAGGTCATAAAAGACCGTTTATCTGGTATCGATTGGGAACAAAAGAAAAAGGACGCTACGAGGCGTTATATCGCGAGAAATACGAATTTCAATTTACCTGAATTGACAAGCGAGAGTGATATTCATTACATAATCGACCCAAGAGTCAGATTTACACGGGATGTTAAATCTAAGGATGGTACTCATTTTGCTTCAGCTGGAGAAATTGTTGACCCAACACAATTAATGGACCAACAGATAACGATGTATGTACTCGATTCCACAAGTGAAAAACAAAGGGAATTTGTAAGGGAACAACTTAATTCTGATAAATCGATAGGGTTAAAGCATGTATTAATTAGCAAGTTAAAAGCAAGCGATAACTTTGAGCCCATTAAAGATATGCAGCATTACTTCAATCAACAGGTATTTATCCTACAACCAGAAATGTATGAGAAATTTAAACTGGAACACACACCGGCAAAGATTCAAATCAAGAAAGGCATCATTCAAATAACTGAATTTGGTACTAGGTCTTTACTGGGGTTACAGCAAGAGAAAATCATTCATGAATCATAAATTTTATATAAAAAGGCTGTTAACAGGAGCCTCGTTAGCTATTTTGATAGGCATGAGTTCAATATCTCATGCGGATGATGCTGTTTGTCCAGATGCTAATTATTTTCAAAATTTAATTAATAAATTCTGTTGGAGCTGCACATTACCGTTCAATCTAGCAGGGTTTTCATCGGAAGTGCCTGATGGAGCAAATACCGATAGTTTTTGCTCTTGTTCTGATGCTTTAGGTGTACCGTCTCCAGGGGTTGCACTTGGGTATTGGAGTCCAGATCACCTGATAGAGGTTAGTCCTATTCCTTGGTGCTCGCCAACACTAGGCGGTACACTTATGCAAGATGACTTGACCATGATGGGAATCCCCTCATCCGGTGGCGGACCAAGTATTACAACAATGTCAGCACTACACTATAATTACCTTGTAAACCCCATATTTAAAATGCTTGGGATGTTTTTGTTACCTGAGTGCGATACAAGTCCAGGGTTCGTAGATTTAGATATAGCGTATATGTCGATTCTTGATATCACTTTCTATAATTCACCACTTTCTTATTTATTTACACCAGACGCAATCCCAATAGCTAACCCAGCAGGCCGTTCTGTTTGTATAGCAGAGGGGATAGAGGCTTCTGTTTCAGGTTCATCAAGTGAAGATGCTTGGTTTTGCGCAGGGCTGGACGGTCACCTATACCCTTTAACAGCATTTATAACCGCAGATAGTAATTTCATAAGAAACACGCAGCTTATAGCAACCAGAGCTTTAGCATCGCTTCATCGTAGAGGTATAGCTAGAACAACTTTTGGTAAAGACGCTATGTGCCAGCCTCACTATGACCCGATGATCCCTAGATCACAATATAAGCTTTCCATGATGTTTCCGAGTCCTGAAGCTAATCCAGCTGCAGCTGCAGCAAATGCTCCTGATGGTAAATCTGATGGTTCGTGGGATGAATGTTGCCATCCATTAGGGATGCCAACAATGTGGTGGGCAGCAGGAAGAAGTTCTCCTGGGCAAGGCAAAGATATGCATGCCGTCTATTCCATTTTTAGGTACACAGATTGTTGTGTAAGAATATTGGAGTAGAAAATATGATTAATAATGAAGACTCACCAGTATCACTGGCAAAAAAATCAGTTACTTACTCAGTAATTACGATGTATTTGTTTAACTTATTAACGATTTCCTTTGTCGTATATTTGGCGACTAGGAGTTTTGATTTAGAAGCGGCAATAACAATGCCGGTGCCTCTTGAATATTCGTGCCCAACAGGTATGAGTTTAAGTAATGGGGTTTGTGTTAAGAGGCAGCAAAAACCGTCGGAATTCTCATGTTTAACGCCAGGCTTCGTTTTGACCAACCTCAATGGAAAAGCCATATGTAGAAAGGTGGAAACCAGAAACAGTATAAATCAATGTGCCAATGACGGTACAAACTGGATAGATACTCAAAGGGCATGGGACTTTAAAGATCCTTTGTATCCACAATTCTGCTCAGCAAGGCAATCTGCATCAAATATCGCATCTTGCGGTACTAAATATAAGGATGCTTACTCTAATGGTGTATGTTTTAAGTTAAGTTCGCCCTTAGGAAAAACATGCCCCGAAGATGGAGGTCAAGCTGAAACCATAGAGTTAACGTGTCCCCAAAGCTACCAGAATTTAGGTTTATGTTCAGCTGGTGAGACTCAAACTCAAATGACACCAGACCAAACCTGGTCATTAACTAACAGTAACCAATCTTGTTCTCGGACGCTATATGAGACCGCAATAGAAACTTGTGACAGTGGGTATCAGATGGCAGATGTTGGAGTTTGTGAGAAAACCACTTCAGCTACGCCAGTTATAGAGTGCCCAACTGGATATTTTCAAGATGGTTCACAATGTCAAATGGGTTCACTACCCTCATGTGGTGTAGGCGAAAAGTATAAAGATGGTGGCTGCATTACAGCTACAGGTGAATATAGTTCTTGCGTAGCCGGAAAAGAGTTAGATCCTTTTACGAATCTTTGTATTGCTTCTAAGCCTGCACAGCCGGACTTTGATTATTACACTCAGATTGGTTTAGATATGGGTAAAAGCGCAGTGTCTGCAGTGATGTTACCCCAAAATAATGCTAATGGTGGCTATGATCTTCAAGCTAACTCCGTAGATCCAACTAAAGAAAACGTAACCTTAAATTTAGCGCCACAAGAAGCTCTTGGATTAGATTCTAACAATGGATACCCAGTATCTACAGCTGATACATATCAAAACCAAAATAATCAAAGCAAATCGATTAAAGAGTCACTGGAGCGAAATCTGGCATATGGGCAATCAACCCCATTAGTCGGTTCAAACCAAGAAGAAACTAATGATCTTCAAGATCATAGTGCTGTGGCCTATTTGACATTGATGGATACTCAAAATCTAAATCCACCGCAGCAAATAGGCTCAGATGCTGCTTTTTTGCAGCAAGGGTTCTCGGAGGTAGATGCTGTTAGGAGTGGCGATGGTGGCAGATTTTTCGGTGATTGTAGTCAGCAAATGGTTGACTATGAGGATATAACTGATGGGTCGTTAGTCAAAACGGTGCAATCCTGTTTTAAACCAAATCGCAATAATTTAAGTTCATGTGTAAAGCAGCGGCACATAACACCTCCAAACCAATTGGCCATAGAAGGGTTCGATGCTGCAAGTATGTCTTTGTGTGGGCCAAGCTGTTTGCAAGTAAAATTTGGGGTAGAAGAAGAGCATGCTTTAACTGACAAAGGCGATAAATGTCATATTTATAATTGGGGCTCGACATTTAAAATTAATCCAGATTGGAAAGTGACGAATGCTGTATTGGTAAAGAAGTCATGGGAAGATCACATGATGTTAACCATTAACAATGTAGAGATTGCGAAGCATGTATACGGCACGTTCCCGTCAGGCTTTCCAACGACAACAAGTAATTGTGCTCAAGGAACATATTATAAAGAGTTAAACCCAGAAGATATTACAAATAAAGTTAACCAAACACTAACAACAGATAATCGTTATGTAGATATTAATTTTAAATTAGCTGTTAGTGATTATGGTGCTGGCGAGGTAGTTGTTCAGTTTAATTTTGATAAACCGATAACCGATGATTGGTCTGAGGAAATCGAGGAGTCACCGGAGGGGTGCGAAGCCGCAATATCAACGCCAAATTCTTTTTGTACAGCGTCAGATTGGGTATGTGATGCAAGGTTAGATTCAAATCTAATTAACGATACAAAAGTAATAAATTTATCTGAAGCTCAAGGTAAAGCTGGTGCAACAGAAATTGGTGCATTTGGCGATGCGGTAATTGTTGTGATGCGAAGAGATTTTGAGCCTACCCCTTCAACAGGTTATAACACTAACTGTGGCCTTATTATTCAAACTACGGATGGTGATATCGATGCCAACGATGACGATGGATTAAGTATTTGTGAGGATGTAATAGGTTTAACTACTTACCAATTCTATCGGGGGCCTGCTGTTAAAGGTATTAAGCTAAATAAAGTGTTACCTGAAATAAATAAGTGGACCGCTTTTGCAGTTCAGTTCAATGAAGACGGTCATAGTGCGAACTTTTACGATAGTGAGGGTAACAAATTTACTTCCTCGACATTAATTAATGGGAAGTATGACAAATTAAAATTAACACGGTTTAACTTTGGTCGAGGTTCCTCCGACCATGATTGGGCAACAAGAGCAACTGATCCACTATATATTGCTTACTGGGATGTATTGCCTACTCCAACAGAAGCAGAAATTAGACAAAAATTAAGCGAAGTCGAATCAGAGTATAAATTAACTAACCTTGCCCCATTATTTCCAGGCGATGAAGGTCTTACACCCTGTATGGTGGCTCATATGGAAGATTATCAGTGTGATCCATTAAAAGGTCAGCGATTACCGCTTAGTGGAGGGACAGTTGGGTTCTCTGATATCTTAAATATGCCAGATAGCTGTGAACCTTTAGATAGAAATTCAAGATGTGTTTTTGATAAATCAGCTTGTGCTAGTGGATGGTTAGATGGCACGACAGGTATGTGTTACGGCTGGGATATTAGCTATACCTGTGAAACGGGTACACAGGTCATAGTCAACAAATCAAAAGTGAATGATACCTGCTTCAGTGATGCGGAATGTATTGGTACAGATTGTGCGTTCAAGGCTGATGAGTCGAATACGGATTTTGTTCAAACCGCCGCTATGTATGCAGCAATTAATGAGTTAGATAATGACCGTGCCTGTTCAGACCCTAGCGATCCATCTACATGCCAGGTATTCGTCGGTAAAGAAGATTATTGCTCTTGGGACCAATTCAAAGTTAATGATTGTTGTTCGCTAGCAGGAACAGATACGGCCGCGAATTTATTTAGTGGCAGTAAGACGCTATTTCAAGCTGGTCAATATGCAGCAACCGCCGAAGGTCCATTCACAGATATGTTTATGAAGGACAATTTTGCAGCCAAAGGCTGGGATATGGTTAAAAGTGGCTGGGATTCTGCTACTGAATACATGAGTGGAGTCACAGACCCGCTAGTAGAAAGTGCCACGGAAATCGCTACATCCTTTTGGGACACTATTTCGCAACCACTAGTATCTTCTGCGGAAGCTGTAGCTGGTAGTGCCTCAAGCACAATTGCCACAGAAGGGGGCGCAGTAGCAACAAGTTTCTTTGAGGATGTATCTGCAGCTGTAACAGCCGCGATGGATAGTGTCTATGAGTATGTATATGAGTTGATGCCAGATGCCATGCAGCAAGCCGTTCAATCAGCAGCTACAGCGTTAGGTGCAGAAGGAACAAGTGAAGTTGGAGCTGAATCGCTTCAATATGTTTCTGAATATGTAGTTAACGTCCTTGGTTTTGTCATGTTCCTGTACACAATGTACCAATTGTTGCAATTGGTATATAACTTACTTACGGCATGTAAGGAAGAAGAACTGGAAATGCCGACAAATCTAAAAGAGCGTAAATGTTTCTTGGCTAAGCACGTACCGTGCGAGAAAACATTAGGTGTTTGCACTACAAAAGCAAGAAACGAATATTGTTGTTTTGCATCAACTTTATCTAGAATAATAATGGAGCAAGCCATTGTTCAAGTTGGTTCAACACCACTGGAATGGCATGATAATCAACAGTGTAGAGGCTTCACATTAAGTGAATTAGCCGATGTCGATTTTAGTACCATTAATTTTGATGAGTGGATTGGCTTAATGGTGGAGTCGGGTACTTTCCCAGAAGACCTTAGCTTAGAAAAGTTAACAGATGATGATGCGCCTGTTAATAACGAAGGGAGAGATAATAGTATTGACCGGATGGAAGACAGATTTCCAGGTAATACAGGTGTAGAGTTAAGAGAGTTGTATAACTCTGGGTCAATAGAAACCAATATAGATTGTAATATTTTCCCAAGACCGGCACTTTGTGATGTAGGTGTAAGTATCCCCAATCCACCTTAACACAATTAATAGTGACTAACTGAAAGTTAGTTAGTCACTATTAATGATTTACTATTTTAAAAAAAACAGGGCGTCATTAGAATCTAAATCGATTAGGTATGGGACTTTAGTTAACATTTTATTAACTTCACCTAAAATATTAGCTTTTGATGCATCAAAGTTTTTGTGAGGGACATATAAAAAAGTATTTTTAATAGGAACACCACTGATTAATGTCTTTTCTAGAACATCATATGGGATAGACCATTGAACCACTACAGAGCCATTACCAAGTTCAGGATTAATATTAAGCTGTGAAGCTTCTGTGCTGCTCAATTTTGTCAATGCTTTTAATGAAGTTACAAATAAGCATGGGTTAGTTGTGCTGGGTTTGCAGCTAGAGAATTTACTACCTTGTTCGGCAATGACTTTGTAGTGGTGACCGGAGCGAGATTTCGATATTGAAACTAAATTGCCAATAGATTCAACTAATTGTTTTTGATAATTCTCGATGCCACTTAAATCTTCAGATGGTAAAAAAGAGATAAAAGTGAATTGGTCATATGGTGCGTTTTTGTTAGACATTAACAAACCAAGACCAAGTTCAGATAAAGACCCTGATAACCCAGACGCATTTACTACCCCCACACCAAGTGCTCCTGTCGTAATATCAACAGCACCTCTAGTTGCTGAATAGCCGCCAGTATTAAAGTCTTCTGGCACTTTCAAATCTTTAATATTCCGATCGAGCTTAGCAAGTTTAACAATCTTCATCGCTTTAGAATCACCTTGTTCAATAGGGGTGATATCTTCAAGTGTTGAAGGGCCAGTTGGTGTAGAGGCGCAACCTGCTAGCGAGAATGCGATTAGTGATGCTGTTACTAGTTTAGGTAAATTAGCCATGTCAGGTCGTCCTATTTATTGGTCTTGTTATAAAATTAACATTAAAAATAATTACTGCAAGAGTTTGAAGTAAAAAATCCATATTTACAATATGTTAGTAACTAATCTACAAGACCATGTTCAGCAAGATACTTTTCAATTTGAGCGGGACTTCCAATACTGCGCTTTAGCATTAGCATGGCGTGTTCCTTTACTTCATTAGATTCGCTGCTTCTGATTAAAGACAGCCAGGTTTGAACAAGTATTTTTGGTGGATGCGTCTTTGTCTGTGTATTAGTCATGACTTAACCTTTAGGTGTGTTTAGTAAAACGTTAACATTTAATTTGGCCATACCATTGTGCTCCCGCTCAACTGAAGCAAGGTAGTTACCTGTACCATTGATGAAGTAAACGATATCGTCAACCTTTGGGCCTGTCTCTGTAGCGTAAACATACAAAGACATAGGTTCGCTTGAGCTCCCATCTAAAGGGTCAATACAATTAACCACATCGTCAACAATAGCGTAGATAGTCCCTGACTTAGCTTGGTCCTTTAGACTTGAAATTGAGATTTCGTATTTTGTTAAATCATTAAGAGAAACTAATAGTTGGACCCAATTTTTTTCCGCTTCTTCCACCAGCCGGTTTTTATATAGTAATTTCATTAGGTCGTTTAAGTGTTTTTCTTTACTTTTTTTTGAAATGATAACTTGTTTAATAGCCGTTTTAATGTCCTTGTAATTAGGTTTTTTAAGAAATGGCTTCATAAATTTAACAAGGATCTGGTCTCTAGTGTGAACAGGACAAAAACGAGTCGTCTCTCCAACAGACATATAAAGATGAATTAATGAATGCTGACAAAAGTGCCTTAAATTGTCGTAATATCGTTGACTCATATAGAACCCTTCTACTGAGTTATCTTAAGTAAGATACTGTGTTGAAATTTGATATCTAATAGCTCATCTTCAACAGCTGAATTGTTGTTGATCCAGTTGTTTTTCATAGATAAAGTGACTTCGGATTGCGTAGCTTCGATAATATCAATTTTTCCTGCAAAGTACCCCGCAAAATATGATAAATCTCTTAATAAACTGGGCTCGATTGTCCTTATAGTAAGGTCACCAATAAACCCTTGTTCCATAGCAGCATTTAAAGCCCTTCTAACGTAAACCATTGCGATAGGGCAACGAGTAGCATTAAGATCAAAAATTTGATGTCCCATTATGCTTTTCCTAAATCAGACTTGAGCATGGAATGATACGAATTTTTTGACACACAAGTAGAGCTAGACGTTTTTCAGAAGCTTTAACTATTCTCGTTTTTCCCTGTATTACTTGAAATATTTCTTTCTGAATCCATATGTCATGGCTTTTATCAAAAACTGGTAATGAATTGATGGTTTTAAGCGGGGCAAAATTTAAGATGGCACTTTGAGTATGTAACGCCTCTTCTATAATGGATCGGCCCACGTATGCGAGTGATTTAAGTCCGATGGCACAGAAGAAAATATTAGAGTCGATTTGCTTTTTAAGCGCAGTAGGTTCGCTAATAGATAAAAGGTTCTCAATACCTAGTACACTGTAAATTTCACTCACATATTGACATAATAAATTCAAGTACATGTCGTAACAATCTTGGTTTAGTAACATTTTATTAGCGGTTTTTTTGTTGCTTTCCCCGACGATAATCATGATGAAGTCAATAAGGTTGGCTAGAGTGTATACCTTGCCCGTCGATAGTTTTCCATTGACGGCTATGATGTTACCGAATTTTAATCCGTGTGTTTCTGTGCGTTGAATTACTTCTTTTGCTAATCGGCTTAATGCTGATTCGGAGTCAAAGTAAATGCTTTGGCTAGCGTTAGGCTTTTTCAGTCCATAATGTAAGTCACAAAATATTTGAGTTACCAGTGTTGCAGACTCGCGGATAGTCATTGTTGGTACAACAACTATTTTAACATTGAGGGTATATTGAGCGATTTCAGGGCGAGTCAATATAGCCTTTTTAATAGCACCAACTCGTCCTTGTCCATCAATGAATAATCGTCCGTAATGGCTCTTAATAGTAGCTTTGTATAAGTTGGTGCCAGTGTATCCATTTTCACCATTTTTAAGCAATGGGGTTTTATCTAAGCCTGTGACCACCAGCAAAGCAGAAGGGAATACAGTGTTATCCCTTTCAACTAGGTAATCATGTATGTTATTGATTCTGCTTTTTTCTGCGTCCCTTTGTAATCGTTCACGTTCTGGGATGTTTTCATCTTCTAACTCAAAGTATGTAGCACATTGCTCATAAGTTAACTGGGTCAGGAAAGTTTGCCCAATCCCCTCTAAGCCCTCTTGAATGATTATATTAAGATCACTTTCAGCGGTAATTATATATTTTGGTATTACTAGGCTTGTTGAATTGTTAACTACGTTCATTATCAGCACCCGTTTGTAATGGTTTATTTCTCTATTGCATTAATGTTCTCATAAATATTTTCTCTCGCAAGGAAGTGGAGGGTAGTTATTAAGTGAAATGTTAAAACTTAACTAAGACGGAGAATAACTAGAGATTAAAATTCACTTTATTGCGGGGTATGTATGCCTGTGTTTTACTTATTGGTATCAAGTAATAAATTTAATGCAGAGGGTTTATAATGTTAAATGCAACTTTAGGAAATATGTACTTAGTGGTTGGCCGATGTTCTGATGAGGAAAATTATCATAAGCTTGTAGTTGCTATGTCGCCAGAAGAAGCTGAAGAAAAACTAGAGGCTTATGTTAGGGATGACTGCGGGATATTAGGGGGGGATTTTTATGTAGTTCACTGCGCTCAAATTGGTGATATGGTTTTGAATGTAATTAATTAATTAATTAATCACTAAAGCGCCGAAAGGCGTTTTTTTACCTTGAAATGGCTCCTGCCTTATCGGTAGTCTGATTTAAAGATGAAATAAAAAAGCGGATAGATGAAATTAGGAGTGAAGCAATTATTGAGCCTGTATTTATAGCGGCCTTTATTGAGGTAGATAAGTATTAAGAAATAATTATTGAACAATTTTCTGTGGTTAACATACAAATTAACACAAGCAGTTGCATAGTGTTATTGAAATATTTTGTTTGTACTTCCTTGCGGCAAATCTAAGATATTATATATTTTGTTCATATATAAAGATATAAATCTAAAGGGTTATGATATGGACTTATTTAATTTAGACTCGTACAAAGCGGTAGAGTCAATGAACGCTTATGAAAAGAGTGAAGAGTTAATTTGTGAGTATTTGACCCTACTAGAACAAGGGTATTGTTTACAAATTGGCTTTAGTGGTGGAAAGGATTCAACCTGTGTACTTAATGGAGCCCTTGAAGCTATGTCCCGTGGCATCAAGGCCGGAGTAGTTGAAAAAGAGCGTCCACTGGTCGTTATTACGGTTGATACCCTTTTAGAACCGGCACCCATCCAATGTTATTTACCGTTTGCTCACAAACAAATTCGTCAGTTAGCAGCTAAGAGCGGCGTAAATTTATTCCTTAAAATCATTAGCCCTCCAATCCAAGAACAGTTAATGACTTTGTTCGCCGGTGCGCAAAAGTTGTTAGCTACCGCTTCCTCTGGGCGAAGTCCAGATTGCTCTTCTCTCTGGAAGGTGGGAACTGGGATTAAGGCGCTTAGGGAGATTAAGTCTTCATTACCATTTAAGTATCAAGAAGCCAGTTGGATTTCTATTTCTGGGTCTAGATCTTCGGAGTCGTCACGCCGAAAAAATAACATGAAAAATCAGAAGGTGCTTTCTGTACTTGCAACTAATTTGATTGAGACGATCAATGCTGAAAAAGTTGTAAACTCCAAGGTGTTCAGATTTGCCCCAATAGGCCACTGGTCTAATTCGGATGTGATTAGTTACCTTACTCATGCAGGTATGGAGCCCATGGTCAGACCCGCGCCAGGACACGCAATAGAATCTTATGGCCCAAATTTTGGTTTATTACTCGCTATTTATGGTGAAAGCTCTAGTACAGATGTTTGTGATGTCGCGATTATAGATGACACTGGAAAAAGTGAAACCTCTGGGTGTGGGAAAGGGCGAGTTGCTAGGTTCGGTTGTGTAACCTGCTTATTGGTTGCGGAGGACAAAACGGCCCAAGAGTCATTCGAATATGTAAGGTGGTCGCGTTTTGGCGATTCAACTCTACGTTTTAGAGATTATTTATCACGGGTATCAGACGATATCACGAATAGAGCTTTTCATGCTCGAGCTTATGATCCATCAGGTAATAACAATGTGTTTCTCCAGCCTAATACTCTAAAAGCACGGGTATTGGAAAAGATGGTGTGGTATGCAAGCCAGATATCACGAGACTACGAACAAATACATGAACAGTTCCAAAAACTCCATAAAACTGGTGAGGTAAATACAGACATTGGCATTATAGATATTGTTAGTGATAAAAATTTAACAGAAAGTGTTAAAAAGCAATACATTGAATGTTACACAGATAGAATGATTGCTGGCCCATTGTACACCCTATTTAGCCAAGAACATGCGGTTCTATTATCATTTCTATGGTCGCTTCATGGCGTTACATCACTCCCATTTCGACCTGTAGCAATCTATGATGCCGTATTTAAAGGTAAATCAATTCCATACCCTCAAACAAATGCAGAATTAAATGCTAAGCGTAGATCTCAAGGTTTACCGTCCGTAGCTGATGAGCTCAAAAGTCAGAAGATCCCTGATGCAGTAGTGGCGCGTTTGTTTAAGCCTGTTAATGAAACGTATTCAGAATTAAAAGCAAAATTTGGGGAAGCTTTAACACCAGCACATTTAACTGAATTAATGCCATTCAAAATAGAGGATTACTGGCAAATCAAAAACATTCAATTTGATGCGCTGGGAGGGGTTCTTAACTATCCCATTACTCGGAGTATCAACAGTCGTAAATTCCAATTAACTTATTCAATCGATGCTCAGGATAAAGAAACATTACAAGCAAAATGCCTATCAACAAACAAGAAAATCAAGTTGCTAGAAGGTACAACCCTTTACAGTGAGTTATTGAACCTAGGAAGACAAGATTATGCTCTTGAACTTGACCATGCCTCGCTTGAAGCAGGCGTGTCAATCCAAGAAATGTTGTTGTCCCGTAAGAGTCACATGGTTCCTTTCGGTGTTCAATGCATTCATGAGTTTTCAAACCAAACCATTTATACGAGCCCAGTTGTTTACTTTGACGAAGATGTGAAGAAGTCAAAAAAACAACCGTTGAAATGTTGGTCCGCACGTAAAAGGATTTATGACAAATCAATAGGTTCATATGTTGCAGGTAGAGCATCACTGAAAACCTATACTGTAAGCGCAACTACATCATTGCAGGAGCAGTTTGAACAATCTGTCAGCTATTGGTTGCCTGATGAAAGTGTAGAGCGAGTATGCGTGATAGGTACTCATAACGAACGAGAGTTTGACATCCAAGCAGGGGTTTATTTTGATTATGATATTTTTAATGAGTGGAAAGTATTTGGTTGGGCTAAATTGCTCGAACGACATAATCAATCGTTAAGTACCTGCATCCGCAATAGGCTGTCTCCTAGACGGTTTATGGGTACTGAACCTGTGTATCATCTTACTAATAATACAGGTTTAACTGTGGCTGAAAAGTTGGTTGCTTTCCTTTACAAGTCCCTCAAGCGTACCGAGCTTTTTGCTAAGTCAGGGTTGTATAACCTCGCTAACTTAAATGCAGATCAGTTATTGTCTATACCGAAACTTATTACCATGGCCGAACATCGTTCACAAAAGGTTCAACACTTACTCGCAGTGAGATATGTAAAGCATTTACAAAATAAAAACATTAAAAGTAATTTCGTAAATCAGTCGTGTAGTAACAGGAATAATGATCAAGTATTTAAGAATATTACTAAAAGATTGGATGCCTTTATCTTGCAATATGAAAGTATAGCAAGTGCGTATCTTGCGTCCGACTTTTTAGCACAATTTGTGAGTGACGCGCATGAGCGTCGTAAAAAGTATGAAATCTGGCTGTCAGAGTTTACGCCGATTTTATCATCGGTTGATGACATGCTGATGTTGCTAGCCACAAAGTCAGAAAAGCAACGAGTAGACATCGACTTTAGGCTAAAGCAATTATTAGTGGTTTACCTAGGGAATAACACAGCTAGTTTAAAAAAATCACTTACAGATAAGCTATCGATCCCTAGCAAAGCCGTTAAAGAAATTCTGGATAAGGTTAAGCTCGGTGATGCAATTATTGCACGGAAGGGCAACGAGTATGTACTTGATGATAAAGTGGCTGCTAACGTCGATGTACTTAGTTCGTGGATTAAATCTAATCATGCAAAGACAAATGTATTTCTATTAAGCTTTGGATTCACTACATCAATTGCCTATTTATCAGAGCAAGATTATGTAGACTCGTGCTTCAGTCTAAATTCATCTACTAATTCAGTGGAGAAGAAGGCGACCAGAAAGCTAGCAGCTGAGCAGCATTGGGCAGATGGTAGTCGGAAATTGAATTTGAATATTCACGAATGTTTTAGTTCGTTATTTACGAGTGTGCCAGTCGAGATATCAAAAAGAATGGCAACTAAAAAACAGGATAACGGCATCATTTCGATTCAACTCGCGAAGCTCTTTGGGGCTGGTGGCTCAGTGGAAGCAGCATAAACATAGTTAATAACTCACCATTTAGATCGAATTTATGCAATTAGATTGGTATTTAACTCTTGCTAAATGTAATAATCAACGCAAATTGTTATACTGTAAGAGTTGAGGTTTGTGTGGGAATTACCAAGGATCAAGATAGTGTCGCAAATACTGATGAGCATACGTTAACCTGTGCCTTGCCTGGGAGTGGGAAAAGTTTTACGTTGATTGAGCTCACTCTGCGTCTATTGAATAAATCTCCGGCATATAGCGTTTTACTAATCACCTTTACTGATGCTGCGACAAAAGAGCTTAGGCATAGATTGTTTGAGAAGTTAACTAGCTTTCAAAGGGCTCGAGTTCGAGTCCAAACATTTCATTCTGTAGCTTGGCAAATGTATAAGCTTCACAATAAAGAAAAACTGGCTATTGGGGTAGACCAATATTTCTTTGTGGAGCGAGCAATGCGTGAAGAACAGTTTAGCGGTGAACATGCAGAAGCAATGGAGTCCATAGAGTTTTATGGTCGTCAAATGTCTTCATCACCTGTTGCGGGCTTTGATTACGAATTGTATGAGCGATACATTTCAATATTAAAATCGGCAAAGCGCGTGGATTTCAACATGGTTTGCAAAAAAGTATATGTAAACCTTTCACAAGATTTAATACCGCCAGTTAGTGAATCTCATATTTTAGTCGATGAATTCCAGGATACCGACAAACTTCAATATAATTGGTTGTATGAACACGGCGTTAGGGGGAAGAAGTTAATAGTGGTTGGGGATGATGATCAAGCTATTTATAGTTGGCGTGGTGCGGCTGGTTATCAAAACATGCTAGATTTTCAACGGGACTTTGATGCAGTTGCCTATATTTTAAGTGAGTGCTTCCGGTGTGGTCCCAAGATCTTGGAGCGAGCTGGGCAGCTAATAAAACACAATAATGACCGTGTTGATAAACCAATGGTTTCAAGCGCTCCTGTAGAGGGTAAGGCTTGGTATATCGACAGTGGTAAAGTCGGTGAGGCTGATACCGCATTTGAATTTATCTCCAAACAACCGAGTGAGTGGGCCGTATTAGCCAGAAGTAATTTACAGTTAGATCTAATAGAAACAATCGTCAAAAGTCATGGCATCGATTATCAACGGTTGGGAGGTAAAGGTTTCTGGGATAACCCTGCGGCTTTAATGTTCGTAAAGTGTATGTATGTAATGCTAGAACCAAAGGCTTCGCAGATCCTTTCTGAAGTTTTAGGTTTTCTTCATGAGAGTGAACAAAATATTTTAGTTATTGTTGAACAGCTTAATAAAAGGCGTATTTCGTTTGGTGACATGTCTTACACTTCAGATGACAACTGGTCTAATCAAATTAAGCAATATCATGGGATGTGGGAGAAATGGCAAACTCCAACAATCGATAAAAATGAAGTGTCACTAAGACTGAGAATGATGATAGAGCTCTGCACTAGTGTAAGAACATCAAAGGCAGACCAGCGGGTAATTAGGTCAGTAAGTGACATTTTACTAAAGATGCAGGGAACATTTGAAAATAATATTAAATATTTAGTTGAACGATCTAGTGTTAAGAAAAAAGATAAGCAAGCTGGTGAGGATGTTCTAACGTTAGCGACAATGCATTCATCCAAAGGGCTTCAGTTTAATAGAGTATGGATCGTTGGTGGTAATGAGGGTACATGTCCGTCTAAAGCAACGTTAGAGGGTGATTCTGCTGGTGGTTTAGATGAAGAGCGTAGGTTGTTTTATGTCGCTATGACTAGGGCCATTAGTGAGCTGGTTGTCTCATATAGCAGTGAAAAAGAGTTAAGCAGATTTGTCCATGAGGCTGGATTAGAGTTTGTTGAAAATACAATTTCAACTACATCAGAAGATGAAAACGCATCTTGACGTTTGTGTAAATTTAAGTATCCTTATACATAGTGAGTTAATCACATTAACTCACACTTCACTTATGGAGCCAAAAGGCTCTATAACAATATCAAATTTGCCATTTGATATTCTGAGAAAAATCCTAGGCTAGCAAGTTGAACTCTAAACTTGCCACACTTACCACCACTGAGCCAGGTGATAAGTTGTAACCGGCTCGGCCAGCTATTACTTCAAATTTGTCTGACACGCTTAATGTTTTTTCGAGTGCATTAAGCATGACAGATAGTTTGTCACCTAACCCTCTCCACCCACGCCTTTCAAGCAACCTAATTTTTCTAAGTATTTAGAAATCTTCTCTTTGAGATTTTACATATTACGCATGTGATTTTGTATTATAGGTGGGTTTTTCGGGTCGTCCATATGGATGATTTTATTGATATATTCGGCACATATCATTGATATACCTTACTGATTGTCTATCAGATTAATTGCATTGTTCACCTTGAGCTTTGCTTATTTAAACCCTTAAGGGAGTTATAAACACTCCTTTATGGATGCTTATAACTCTCTTTTTTTTGGAGTTCGTTATGAGTGTTTTATTACTAGTTTTATTAGCATGTACTGTTGTTGGTTTAGGTTTTTATACTTTAGCTGTTAAGCCTATTTTAACTCACTTTTGGATTATCTAATGTTTACCATAAGTGTTTTATTATTATCGGCCTTAATTCTATTGATCACATCCTCTTACAACGTATATTTAATTATTAACTGTAAGTAATAGGTTTATTTAAATTATAAAGTTGAGCTTCAAACTCTCAGTTTGCTGCTCAGCTTTTCTATTTACTGTATCCTCTAATTATTTTAGTTGTTGTTGTTTTTATTTGGGTTACTCACTAATAGTCATTTATTAAAGTGGCAATTAGGAGTAGCCCAAAATATTAGGAGTAACAACATGTATGTAGAACAGTTAAGAGGCATATTTAGCCGAGAAATAAATAAGATAGTGTTTAATGATGGTTCTACTGCAAAGGTAGAACTATCTAACACTAGCTGGATAGATGATGGCGAGCTTGCTGAGTGTGTTACTAACTGGGCAGTAGTCAACAAGCATATTGTCGCGGGTGAATCAATCGCGGTAATTTGAATTCAAGACCAAGCGGTGTTGCCGCACTATAAATCCATGTTTTCGAAGATTCAAAGACTGGTGTTATGTTTCATAACCTTCGTTGTACCCCAGGTCTTGTGGGGTACAACCATTAACAAAGAGCTTTTAATAAAGAGTTTTTTGTTATTGCACAACAGATTTCCACCCTCCCGTTAAATTTTTTATACTTTTGCCTATGCAAAAACTAATTTACTTAAAGATTTTAATCTTTTTGTATTTTAATAAATAATTTATGGGAATCATTGAACAGAAATACCTCAGGTATTTATTTTTGCGTATGCAATTAACTGTTCATCTTGCCTCTGGCCGACAACTACAACGTTATGTAGATTTTCCCTGAAGGGATATTACTCTCTTCACGGAGTCATATCATCTTCAGGTTTTGATTATTTAATTAATTTAATTAATTTTTGGAGTTTGTTATGACTGATTTTATTGATAAACCTATTAGAAAGAAACGTGATAAAACCTACCAACAACTCGGTATAAACCCAATTGAAGGCTGGACAGATGAAGAATTGATTGCTTTTTGGGACCGATTCATCGTCTTTAATTTAACACTACTTTCTGAAGACTGCGTTGATTCTCTTGATATTCTTGATTGGTTAAATAGCCCTGAGTTTATTCTCGTTGCTAAATTTGCTGGTCTAGATGGAGAATTTATTCGTGAAAATGCAATTCGACTTTATGAGCCAAAACCAAAAAAAGTTCGTCGTGGTTTTACTAAACATAAAGTTTTAAAACCACTTGAAGATAATGTAAATGGATTTATTCATTTTGCATTTAACTTCGGTGACTAATATTTTACCCTTTCGGGAGTTATTTCTACTCCCATTAGGGATAGTTGTAACTCTCTTTTAATTTTTAAATTAATTTTATTAATTTTTTGGAGTTCGTTATGACTATTTTAAGAAACAAAACTGAGCATGAAGTAACACAAACTAAAATTAAATACGGCGAGTCTTGTTATTATTTAACCCTAGATTTTTCATCATTTAGTGGTAAAAAAACAGCAAAAGATTCAGAAGTATTTAGTTTGAACGGCATTAACGTATCCTCAGTTACTGAGTCTCCACGTAAAAAGCTCGTTGATAGTAAAAATATTTCATTTGTTCAGAAACATTATATGCGCGCAAAACGTGTATTTGATGATATTGGTGTTCCTATTTGGGGTGGATGGCTTGTGCCTAAACATTCTATATCTGAACTCAAAGCTGAATTTTTAACCATTAAACAAAGTTATGACCTAGAAAGCCAAAACTTTGTTGCTGCTTACAGAACTCTTCTTGAACAACAATGTGCTGAATATCCTGACATTGCTGACTTTATCCGAAATGATGCTCCTGATTCAAGCGTAGTGCGTTCTAAGTTTTATATGAAACTTTCGCCAATGCTTGCTATTACGTTGCGTGATGATGATGAAGTTGAAGAAATTGGTTCTGCTATTAGCTTTGGTTTATTTTCACAATTTAAAAAACTCGCTGAAACAACGCTCCAATCTTTAACTAAGCAAGAAACTGTTCGTATAGCTACCATCCGCAAAAATTTAGAACAAATAAAAGAAAAGGCAAATACCTTCGCTTTTACTGATTCTATTTGGGATGGCACTGTGGGTTTAGTTGATGCAATTATCAAACGTTTACCTTTGGAAGGTTCGAAGTTAGAAACGAGTGAAAAAGCAATGCTTATGTTAGCCCTTGGCATGTTCACCGATGAAAAGAGATTAAAAATTGCCGCTAATGACATTAACAATCTAGATCTCGAATCTATATTAATGCCTCGGCCCGTTGTTGAAGTTGCTGATGATGAAGATTTAATTAATTCATTACACCAGATGCGCAATGATAACAAAATTGATGAAACTCCAACCGATACTGTCTCAGACACTACAGTTGCACATGTTTCTAAAGTTGATGTTATTGATGATGCTCAAGTTGACACTGTTGTACACACTCAACCGGAACCAACATCTTCAATTGATGACGATGAACCAGCTAAACAAAAGCCTATAGCCATATCTGATCAAGAACTTGATATGTTTAGTGCATTTTTTAGTTAGTTAAATACATTTATACCCCTTCTGGTAAATTTTTTGCCATTAGGTAGAAATTTATCAGAAGGTTAATTCTTTGAACACACCTTCTGAATTCCAGAAGACTGTCCTGTGTGTTCTATTAAATTTTGGCCCTGGACAAGCCTTTTGGAGTTCTTATGCAAACTGTAAATATTGAGTTGGTAGCTGGTGATTTAGTTTTTCCTGGTTTAGGTTTTGAAGGGAGAAAAGTTGCAAGACTAGTAAATCGTAGCCCTTTGGTTCCAACATGTAACAAAAATTATAAGCCATGTCCTAAAATGTTAAACATCGCCTTAACCTGGATGTTTGCCCCTAAACGTAATACAAGTTTTTCTTTATTTGGAGAAACTGGTACAGGTAAAACTGAGTTTTGGACGTACATTTGCGACAAACTAAATTGGCCTATGGTTATTGTTTCTGTAAGTGAATCACTCAAACCGGAGTCTGTTAAATCAGGATTAGTCATGCGTAATGGGAATACTCATCACGAATTATCAGCTGCTGCGCAAGCTGCTGAGATTGGGGCTATGTTGGTACTTGATGAAATGGATAAAGGGTCTTTAGATTTTTTGGCAGCTTTACATCCTTTAATGGAAAACAAGGGTCTGCCTTTAGAAAAGCAAGGTCGCGTTATAACTCCACATCCATTTTTCCGTTTGGTCGCTACTTGTCAAACGAACGGTTGTGGAGATTTAACTGGTCGCTATCAGTCAACTAATTCATTAGATGAAGCAGTCAGACGACGTTTTATGTGGTTAAAATCAAAATATCCAGCTCCTGAAGTTGAATTTGAGATTTTGTCTGCAGAAGCTCCGAAGATGAAACCGAAAGTGCTTAGAATGATGGCTCGTTTTGCTGAACATTGTCGCAACGCTTTAGATGCTGATGATGCTAGTGAACATAGAGTTTTCTCTGCACTTTCTACGCGCATCATGGTTGATTGGGTTCGCATGCAATCCTTGTTAACTGATTCAACTTTAGCCGAAGTATTTGATTTTGTTTTCCTTAATGCCTGTGAGGATGAGGATAAGCAAACATTCACTTTATTAGCTGAGTTGGCATTTGGTGAACAATGGTCGCAATCTGCTTTTTAATTTATTTATCCCTTAGGGAGTTATCAAAACTCCTTTAGGGGTTTTCATGGCTCCTTTTTTAGTTTTGGAGTGAGTTATGAACAAGAAACAAATGACTGCCTTTTTAGGGAGTATGCAAGTAATTCAGCGGTGCCTAGCTCATAAAAGAGAAGATATTAAAATTTATTATTCATCTACTACGAGCTGCACTAATGGTAAGACTATTACGATTAAAGTTGGTACACCTGAAAGGATGTTTGGTTCGTTTATACATGAACATGCACACCTTAAGTACACTAACTTTTCTCTTTTGGCATTCAATGATATACCGCCAAAATTACTACAAGCTTTTAACGTTTTAGAAGATATTAGAATAGATAAGCTAGTTCAGGATCATTATGAAGGCGGTTTTTATATCTACAAGAAAGGTTATAAAGATTTGATTCAGTATTTTGAGACTATGAAACCTAATGGCGATATCGGTGATATTTACCTATACACATTATTAATAGGCTTAAAAAATGTTGGTCATGTGGTTCATTATGCATTGAAGAATGTCTCTACATTTGTGACACAGAAGATTTCTATTTTGTGTCAGCGATATGCAGATGATGCTGTTTCTTGTATAGATTCACAAGAAACGCTTGCTCTAGCTAAACGGTTTTTAATCGATTTAGAACAATTAGATGATCAAGATGAGTCTGATGAATCGGATAGTTCTGATGAATCGAGTGATTCGGATAGTTCTGATGATTCAGGTGATTCGAATAGTTCTGATGATTCAGGTGATTCGGATAGCTCTGATGATTCTGGTGATTCGGATAGCTCTGATGATTCTGTTGATTCGGATAGTTCTGTTGATTCGGATAGTTCTGATGAGTCAGGTGATTCGGATAGTTCTGATGAGTCAGGTGATTCGGATAGTTCTAATGAGTCAGGTGATTCGGATAGTTCTGATGAGTCAGGTGATTCGGATAGTTCTAATGAGTCTGGTGATTCGGATAGTTCTGATGAGTCAGGTGATTCGGATAGTTCTGATAAGTCTGGTGATTCTGATGCAACTAGTAACTCAAGTAATCAAGGGCAGATGTCTAGCTATAAATTTTCTAATACAGCTCCATCATTAGATTTTAAAGATAGAGATTTTGACCTTGGTAAATTATTGGACAATACGGATAAATCAATACCTGATCTAAACGTTATCAAAATGCTCAATTCTTGGGATAGTTCAGATGTCATTAGTGTTGTTCCAACTAATTTGTCATTAGTCGTTCCACAGTATGGTAGAAATATCACAATGGGTTTGAAAGCACCGCTTAGAGCAATTCAACAACAACGCAATCGCGTAATGGTTGGGATGCATGAGTTTGGTGATAGCATTGATTGTGATTCGTTAATAGCTGCTTCATTAGGTGAACGTCAGGTTTTTAAAACTGAAGCTCGTCGAAAAAAGCCCAACTTAGCGGTTTCTATACTTACTGATATGTCTAATTCAATGGAAGGAATCAAAGCTATAAATGCTGCAACGGCGAGTTATGGTTTGATTAATGCTTTGTCTCATATCGTTGGCATTTCAACAGAATTGTTAATTTATGGTTCGAGAGGTGTTATTCAATCAGCAAAAACATTTGATCAAACTGCTTCTCAGGCAAACTTTAAGTGGCCGTTACTTGGTGGGACGCATACTGGTACATCAATGATAACTGCACTAAATCGACTTTACGCACGTAAAGCCGAGAAAAGAGTGTTATTTGTGATAACTGATGGTGATTCAAATCCTCAGTCTATTGAACAAGCTCTTGATATAGCTGACGCAATGAATGTGCATGTGATACCAATTGGTATTCAAGTGCAAATAATGCATGGTTTTGAGAAAGTTAAACAAATACAGATTAATAATGCTGCTGAGCTACCTAAACATTTTAGAGAGCAATTAAAGCAGTTTATGTAATTGAATATATTTAAACCCTTTAGGGAGTTACTACACTCCTTATGGGGCTGTTGTAACTCCTTTTTTTTTATTTTGGAGTGAGTTATGACTAATGCAACGTTTGAAATTAAAGAAGTAATAAAAGTTTTAGAAGATAACACTGTTATTACTGTTAAGTATTTGGTTTGCCCAAATGCTGAGCCCCGTTTTTTATCGGGCACTTATATTCGTATACCTCGTACATCTACATCTTTTTTAACTCATTAGGTTGAAGAAGGACTTTGTGGGGGATCTTCAAAGGATCTCTTCGGGTTCTTTGATGATCCCCTATTAATGTAAAAGGAAATGATATGAACTTACGTGATATGAGTGCTTCAGATAAAATTATTGCAGTAAAAAATATGGTTGACCCTTTCGTTCTATATGAGCGAATTCCAAATATGAGAGAAGCCCTTAGCGCTATGCCTTCGCAAGTACCGGACCCAGTAACTGGTGATGGTTCTACTGTGTTTAGGATTAACAAGCGTAATGGGGATTGTTATTTAAATGGGATTGGGTACATGGATGCTATAGATGTAGTTGCTTACATTTATGGTCTAACAAAGATGCAAGCAGTAGATAAAGTTGTTGAAATTTACTGTGGTAGTTGGAAGCAAGTATCAAATGTACAAGTAGACACAAAACCTAAAAAACGTGATTTTTCACTTGAGCCAGATGAATTAGCTAAGCGAAAAAGCTTTTTACGTAATATGTATAAAGCATCGGTTGAAGCAAGCAATAGCCCTGAGGTTTGTAGATATCTAGCATTTAGAGGTCTAAACCCTGAGTTATTACCGGTTTCAATAAGAGGGGTAAGTAAAACACTTCATATTGAATATCTAGGTAAGGACACGCCCTCAGTTAGAACTTATTGGCCAGCAATGTTGCCGATATTTCATGACTCTGTTGGTAAGCCCATATCACTTCATCGGATCTACCTTAATCATAATGGTGAAGGTAAAGCGCCTGTTGAAGTTTCAAAGAAAATCATGTCACCGTTAGGTGATATGAGAGGTGGGGCAATACGTCTGGATGAACCGCAAATCTTTCAAGATGAAGCCGGTGAATATGGATGTTTAGCTCTTGCTGAAGGTGTCGAAACTGCATTAGCTGTTAGAGAAGCAACTGGGTTACCTACTTGGGCTTGTTATAGCAATACATTGCTAGAGCAAGTTGTAATTCCAAAAGGCATTACCCAAGTAAAAATCTATGCAGATAAAGATAGACCAAATCAGCATGGAGTTAAGCCTGGTGAAGATAGTGCAATGAAACTAATGAAACGACTTATCAGTGATGGAATCGATTGTGAGGTTTTAACGCCACCACTTGAGATTGCTGAAGGTGCTAAGGGTGTTGATTGGTTAGATGTGCTTAATGAGCTTGGTACTAAAGCTTTTCGTTTTAAAGCTTCAGCTGCTATCGATGTAAGAAAATGAAAAATACCATAAGAGTAAAAAATGTGCTTAGGCACATTTTTTATCTTGTGAGTGTTTATCAATAAATGATCTAAGGATTATTTGTTGATAAACATTCACAAGTAACTACTGCAAGGGGGCTTTGTCCCTCTTGGGCGAACCTTCTTGCTCTGAAAGGAGCAATAAATATGTTTTATGAAGGTACGCACAACCAAATTTGCTTGGACCATGTTCAAGCAATTCCTCAATCTCTATTAGATGAAGATTATTTTTTAACTCGATTTAAGCCGATACAAAATGAAAGTAGTTTTGATTATGGTTTAGTTATTGATGATAAGGATTATTTATTTAGTGAACACGCGAACTTGGTAAACACTTCACCCGTGCAAAACATATGGTCTTTGCTTGAAGATGATCTAGGTGAAGCCTATTTGTTAGGTGGTAAAGTCATTGGTGCTTTGGGATATGTCGTCACGAAAACCCCGAGGTTAACGTCATACCAAGTAGTCGTAGAGTTTGACGGACTATAGTAGGAACGCCTCAAAACGAGGCTTCCATCTAAGCCTGTTTGCGAGCAGGTTTAGATGAAAAGCTTCTCCACCATCTATCTTATTGAATCACTGATCCTTGCCATATGGCATTTCCTTCAGTCAATATTTTAGATGAACCCCAGGCTTTAATAATTTATTAAAGCTCGATAACACATGTTATGACATTCTGGGCGCTTAATCGCGTAACGATTCGACCATTATCAACGTTATGATTTTAATTCCTTAAAGGGAAATACCCTTTTCGGTATAGCCCTTTAATTTTAATTGTTATTTAAATTTATTTAAGGGCTATTTATGAGTAATACAAAAATTTTAGATTCTTGGGGAAATGAATATGGTAGAAAATATGCGTTAGCATTAACTGGCATAGGTTTTACCCCATTATCTAAAGGCTGTACTAATCATTATGTATTAACGTTGTTTGATATTAATGATTTGTCTAATGAAGTAAATGAGTTATCCCGAGAAGAGTTAGATTTAGATTCAAACCAAACGGATGAAGATATTTGGTTAGAAGCTATGCTTTCTTGGGGAGACTTTATTTCGAGTAAACGTGTGTTTAAATGTGAATTAGATTTAGATCAACATGATTTAATCGATTTCTGCATAAGAAATACACTTACTAAACCGTTAAAACATGATACAAATTCATTTGAAGTTATTACTTGGGAAACCAAAAACCTATCTTCAACGAATCGATTTTTCTAACCAATTTGGGCCTAACATTCCATTTTGGGATCATGCGGCTCTTTAATTTTACATTTGGAGTTTGTCATGAAAGTTATTGTACCTTCCGGTATAGCGTTAATAGATTTCTTACCTAATCATCACTACGAATGTCGGAGCGGTTTTTGTGGTCAATGTAAATGTAGTTTAGTTTCAGGAAGCATTAGTACCTCTCAGCAACCAATTTGTGAGTTAAATACTAATGAAATTTTACCCTGTATATCATCTGCTACGTCAACAGTTATCATAGAATATTAGAGGTAGTCATGGAACAAAATGTATTGGTAGAACTGATTAAAGCCTTTTCAATCGTCATTGCTTCCGCTATACCGTCTCTAGTTTCATACTGGCTCGGCGTAAGGTTGATAAATAAAAAGAAATTAGAAACTAACTTGAAAGACGCAATGAATGATTTAGAGTTTTTATTAACTGTAGAGTCTTTTCATTGCCGCGAGCACTTAGAAAATACTGGAAAATCTAATAGAAATATTATTAGACAATCTGTATCAATCGAAACAAATTTAAGTTGGAGCGGTAAGTTTTCTTTATCTCGAATTAAGAAAAAACGTTCAACATTAAATTAATTAATTTTTTTATCCTTAAGGGGCCATTACATCCCCTTAGGGAATGTTTTGGCTCTTTGTTTATTTTACTTTTGGAGTTCTACTATGTTTAATATTCAATTAGTTAAAAAAGCCATGGCTACTGTTATTCAAAGCAACAAAGATACTTCTATTACTCCATTTCACTTAGAGCAAGATGAAATTTTAATGAGGGAATTTGAAGGTTGTAGTTTTATTTGGATCGTTAGTAAGTTTAGCACTATGTTGGTTCCTTTGAAAAAAGGTTTTTCACCAACTCATGTAACTTATTATGCTAATCGTGGATGTCATCAGTTTTTTATTATTGATAACTGCGGTAAGCTTGTTCAAATTGAAGCTGACAAAGCCGTGGAATTAATAATGGAGTTACCTTTTCGTGTAAGTGCTTATAAAGGTAATGACATGCTTAGATTAAAAGTAATCGAATTATTTAGCACTCCACGCCTAAATTCATCTGGATTAGTTAATAACAATCTCTATCCCGATGATTTCACAGGCTGGTACGATTGGTTTGTTCAAACAAAAAATCATCTGATGGCCGATTTTACAAACCAAGTAATCTCACGTTTTTAATAAAAATATTAATTACCCTTTTGGACAATTTGTCACAATTTGGGTTCTTGTTTATTTTTCACTTAATCTATTCATACCCTTGGGGGTAACACTACCCCCAAGGGTTAGCGTTGCCCCATTTTATTTTGGAGTTCACGCTATGTTATTAACTATTCTATCTATCTCAACTACAGTAAACACTGATTCGGACTATGAGGATGCTATAACAATCTGTATTTACAACGAGGTTGTCCAGCATGTTAAGTTCTCAATCGGTTGTTATGAAGGTGAGTTTGAAAGATCTTTAAGCTCTACTCGGCTTGGTGTTCATATGATTGAAGATGATACTCCAGCAGTGATTGCATACCAGAAAGAGAAGTTTAGTAATTACATTTACACTTCAATTTTTGATGGCCTTAATGAGGTCTTAAGAGACAATTTATCATCCAAGCTTGATGATATCTATGTTGGACAAGTTATAGAAATTAATGACGATATTGGGTTAAATGTTATTTCTCAATTGAAACCACAATTTATTTCGTATCTTGATTTGGCCACTATTACTGACTTAGAGCTCTCGCTTTATGCTGTTATAGCACAAGGTAAGGTTGGTTTTGAAAGTGAGGTTTTAGAAGATCAACATTATGCTAAATATCTAAATTTAATTGAACAATTCAATGAATTTAAACGCATTAAAGTTGATTTTTCAGCTTTCAACACCGAGGGGTTAAGAGCTAAGCTGAAATGTATTTGTGATGCGACTCAGGCATTAATTGACGGTGTGAATTTTTATGTACCGTTTTTTTCGTCTCGTTTTGACTACTAATTGGAGTAATCGAATGTTCACAAATTCAGTATGTTCTTATCCTTCTCGGGGTCCCTTCGGTAATAATCAATACCGTGGAAACTGTTCAGGTTATATCGTTAAGGATCTAATCGGTTCATACCTACCTGCAGGTGGTTTATTTATAGACCCTAGTGTTGGTGGAGGTACTTCAACGGATGTAGCTAAGTCTCTTAATGTCAATTTTAAAGGCTTCGATTTACATAGTGGTTTTAACCTTCTAGTCGATGATTTAGCTCAAACGGCCGGAGGTTTAGCTGATTTGATTTTTTATCATCCACCCTATGCAGATATGATTAAGTACAGTGCAAACCAGTGGGGAGATATAGCTCATCCACATGATTTATCACAAATGTCACTTAAGAGTTTTGTTGATGCTTTGATGCTCGCGATAGCGAATATTCATGATGCAACAAAAGTAGGGGGTTACTATGCGATATTATGTGGAAATCAACGTAAAAATGGCTCATATCGAAATTTGAGTTCATTAGTTGAACGTTTGTCTCCAGGAAAATTGTGTGAAGAAATTATTAAGACGCAACATAACTGTGTTTCTGATCGTAAAAAATACAGTAATCAACGTCTAATAAGGATTTCACATGAAAAGCTTCTTGTATTCAAGAAAACTGATCATTCATCTTACTTTGCAGTTAAACAAGCAGAACAGAAAGCAATAGCTTTACTTGATGCCACATGGATGACTACGTTGAGAAGAATGTTTCAGCAACAATCACATTGGGATCTCAACTCAATTTTATCTGAATTTGGGATGATGATTGATATTGATAGTTTTTTGAATGTTAACTGGCAGGCTCGTATAGAAACAATGTTAAAAAGTGAACATTTTGAGTTCTTAACGGATTCGGGTGTATATACACTTAATCGTTATTAAAATTAATTAACCAATCTTTAACAAAAAACCTTGAGGTTTTACATTAAAGATTGGTTTTTTTTTTGCTAAAAAATTGTTCTACCGAAAAGGATTTCATCAATCTCTTCTATAACATCGGCGGGATTAATACTTGATGTGTTAGGAACTAAAACACTCTTTACCCCCAACTCATTCAATCCATTTCTAAGATTGATAATTGCTAATGCTTCGGGATCATTAAAAACTGATTGTTGAGTAAAGATGATGCAAAGCAATGGATCTGTCGTTTCCGCATTCATTAAAGTGAAAGGTATAGTCACCTCAGGTAATGCTTTGTCAATATGTTTGCTAGATAGGTACACGTTCCAGGTGTAAGTGTCAAAATACTGTTTGTTTAAGGCTAAAAATAATCTTAAATGGTTATTGTTTCCAATGACGGGGTTAGCAACAAGGCGTTCCTCACGCTGTTCGTTCGTATCATCACTAACCTGGTTAACATTGTTGC
Source organism: Shewanella sp. MF05913 (assembly GCF_059758095.1). Classification (NCBI taxonomy): domain Bacteria; kingdom Pseudomonadati; phylum Pseudomonadota; class Gammaproteobacteria; order Alteromonadales; family Shewanellaceae; genus Shewanella; species Shewanella sp. MF05913. Next base: position 63,575 of record NZ_JCAYNT010000016.1, on the reverse strand, counting down.
TCAAATCCACTTGTACTACTTTTCTAGAGCTAGCACTTACCATAAATATACCTAACAAGCACCCGATTACTCCCGATAACAAAATTATTACTGGGGTGGATATCATTCGTTTACTTCCTTTAATATTTTTAAAATCCGAGGTTCATCACCTTCACATATCACCCAAAGTTGGGTCAGCGTTTGTAATGCCGGTGTAATAAATAGTTTAGGTAATTCGATAAATACCTTCTCAGCCTCAACTATGATAAATCCAGTAATTTTATCAGTAATCTGTGTTACCGTGAATATTTGAGGCTTTTTAGGTACATACAGAAAAGGTTTGTTATTCACTAACATATTTATGGGGATTTCTGTTTGTAGTACATCCAAATTGTCCGGTTCTACCTCTTCAACCAACACCAAGTCTTCTTGAACCTGCTCAAATTCATGTCGTCCAATGTAATTGTTAATGACTAACATATATAATTGGTGAACGGACATTGTAATTGTCTCACAATTATACTCTGAGCTTGCTGTTACTTCATGACCGTCAAAATTTAAGGTTAATGGCAGGGTCAGACCCCCTTTTAGTAATTTGGTATTACCCTCAACAGGGAAGCGCTTCGGTAACCCATAAATTGTTTCGCTTTCATTTATTGTATGATGCTCTATTTCTATATAGCCAACATCATCTGGCCCAAGAGATTTTACCCTCCTCAATAACCATATTAATTTCCGGTTGTAATCTTTACGGTTAAGAATAATATAGGATTTATTTAGGGTAGGGTGTTCAACCTTAATGTTGTAATACCCATGCATCTTAGATGTGGAAAGTTGACCACTTAATAAATCCTGGCACAAAAAGTTAACGCTAAAGATTGGCTTCTCTTTTGCCTTGGTAATGGCATGTAAGAAATTATAAAATTTTGATTCCATACGGCCTACATTTTAATTCAGATGTTCGAAGATAGGCTTGTTGTTGGGCCAATCGCAGCTGGCAAATCTCAATATTTTTGCTAACAACATTTGGTCGGTCCTTTCTTTCCAGAGTAATTTCGATTCAGAGCTTTGAGCAAGCCGAAACGATTTTTCTAATTCGTCTCGATTAATAGCAGAGACGATTAACTCACCATTAGGTAGTGTTGCTCTACAAATACCCCCTCTCAACTCCCCCCTATTTGCCGCAAACGGGTCATACGTATGTACTGGGGCTTCAGAGTTGCCATGCCAAACAAACGTATCATCAGAATACACCAAAGAAGCTACTGCATTCACAATAACACCTTTACCAACTGCGATATCACGTAATCCAATGTATGTCGGATATAGATTGATTTCGAATAGGCCCGTCTTCATGTTGCACGTTATCATGACAGTAGACTGTCTAGTTCTAGGGTTTAAGCTGATGTTACTGTTTTTTAGATCCCTCAAGGTTTGGATTATAGATGAGTTACTGATTCGGTTTTTTTTAAAAAAATCATCATCTAATTTACAAAATATATGGGAAGTTAAGTAATCTAATTCACATGCCACATTAAAGCTATTATCGCTAAGCTGATTTAGCGCCTCTTGATTATTTTTAGTAAATGCCTCAATAAAATTTTTAATTGTAACATTGAGGTCAGATTGAAGATTATTTGACATTAGACCTCCACAAACTTTAATAAAGTAGGGGTTTGGTACACTAACCCCGTACTTTGGTATTTTTTCAGATTTTTGGTCATAGCTGCATTGACTCGAACCTGTGCCACAGACTCACCGATAGAACTGGCGTATTCAGTTGAAATGCGTGTTTGTCTAATCTTAATATTATTTTTCTTAGGGTAGAGTGGGCTGCAATATTTATCTACGTTAATGCTTAACTCCCGCTTTAAGTTAGGAATGTTATTTAAAATTTGCCAGATAGCTGTTTTCTTAATCATTTCATCAATAAAGACCGTATTCCAAGCCTCAGTTCCGTTTGCGATGGCTTTCAAAATGTCTTCTTTTTTTACAAAGGCATTAACAACCATCCCACACTTTAAAGCACCAGATGCAACCCCGCCCTTAATCGCCCCCCTGTTCGGTGATAACGAAGACTGCTTGATGCTGGGAGGTACGTTGTCACCAGCTGCTATTAAAACCTCATCACCTTCGCGGATGGACCATGCCTGCAATTGAACTAAGCCACCTTTTGTATAGGCCAGCTGGCAATCAGCACGATAAGTGTGTGCTACATATACAAGGCCACTTTCACGGTCAATAGTGGGGTAAAGATAGTTGCTTGTTGCCGACCAGGTTAAGCCAGTTACAGCTGCATATGTTAAACAGTAATCGACTAATGGTTTAGATACAGTAAGGGTAAAACCTGCAGCGTCGAAACAGTCTAATATCGATTGTTTTTCATCGTTCATAATCAACGCTACTCCACCGATTCCAGTAAGAGCTTTCCATTTCTGTTTAGTAATTGACATCTGTAACCCCACTGAAAATTAAGATGTTGATAGTCTCATAAAATATTTTTGCTACAAGGAAGTGAAGCTGCCATGTGCTTTGCGAAAGCCAGTATCGAGTAAAAATTGTAGATTTATAAATTGCATGTTATTGCTCGATGGTAAATATTTTAATAACCGCTTTGCGCAAACAGCATCAGTAAATTCTTCATCAGTCATTGATGTGGCATGAATACTGGATAGGAGTTGCTGTATTTCCTCTTTACTAATCGACGCCGTTGCAGTGATGTTAGAACTTGATAATTCTGATATTGCTCCACTTGCATCTATCAATTTTGTGCATATCGATTCTGGTACGTTATTCACTATTATTGAATCAACTTTTGCCATAGTAGTTTTTAAGTGGATTTGGGTTCCCATGATTCGAGTCAATATGTGTTCCAGAGCCTTTGACCCAATGATTGGCCATATAGACAGTTTTTCTTCTTTTTTAACGACAAACAAATCAATTTTCAACGGGGTTTTGTCAAAAGATAAATGATGGTGGTGGGTGAGATAAAATATCTTCAAAAGTTCATCTTTTTTGAAGAGATCAGGTGTAAACCCCAATGTTCTTATGCACAACTCCATTCTGAGTAATGATAATGATAGCTGTTTATCCAGAACGCCGTTATGAACGTCGATAGTTGCATTTACTAAATGTGCATCTGGATCAATGGTTTGAGTCATTTTATTAGCCCTAGTAATAATTTACTAAAATTGTTACATACAAATTTATATGTGCAAGTAAGTGAATTTTCGAATTTAGTGATCCAACAGAAGAATTAATTTAAAATTAGTTGCGTGATTTTAAGTATGCTTATACAATCCCAAAAAATGATTAAGAAAAATTAATTCAAATCCTTGTGCGATAAAAATAGTGTGTTTGAATTGTATTTCAAACCCTATTTTGGAGAACAAAATGAATACAAAATTACTTTTCTTATCAACGTCGTTGATGATGTCGGCTTGCGCAACAAGTCCTGTGGACGATTATCTTGCGGCACAGGAACAGTCTGTAAAGAATAAGACAGTGCAAATGTCTGAAACTCTTAGCAATGTACCAGATTGGTTTTTAACACCACCAATTTCGGATGCTGCTGGGGTATATGCAACAGCCATGGCTTCATCAGGTGATCTGCAATACGCTCGAGAATTGGCTATTTTTCAGGCTGAATATTCAATAGCTAAGACAATCAATAATGCCGTGTCGGGAAAGGAACGGCTGCACCGGTCACAATCAGCGGGTGGTTTTCGGTCTACCGCAGACCAGACAGTTGTCAAAAAAGTGGCTGGAGCTGATGTATTGGGGTATCGCATAGTTAGTCAAGAATTTCGAATCGAGAACGGTTTGTATGCGTCTTATGTGCTAATACATATGCCTTATGAGATACAGCAACAAATGATTGAAAATAAAGATAAGAGTTTTCAGAAAGCAGCAGAGTCACAATATATGCATGTTGAGACGTTTGGTGCTGCAGAAGTTGGTGTGAATTGAATTTCGCAGGGCACGTTGGCCTAGGCTGTGTGTCCTGGTTTAGTTATAGCGCGGTAATTAACGATTCATTAGAGTCAGCTATTAGCGCGCAAACCCTGATATTATTGCCCGTAGCTATATTCGGCGCATTACTACCAGATATTGACCATCCGAATTCAACGTTTGGTAGTCGAATTAGACCCGTTTCAACCGTTTTGTCCTGGTTAAGTCATAGAGGGATTACACATTCGGTTTGGGCGGTGTTGGTGAGCTTATATGTCCTAAAAACATTTGACCTTGCTAATTTATGGATACACGCCATTACAATCGGATATATTAGTCATCTATTAGGTGATGCAATTACACCTGCAGGGATAAAACCATTTTGGCCAATCCCTTACAGGTTTTACATAAATCCATATGTAGCAATACCGGTGGTGGTTGTTTTAGCAGTAATTTTTCAGGGAGCGTAAAATGAACGCCAGCAAAAAAATCTATAGCATGGAAGATTTTAGACCAACTGTAAAATCTTCGGGTACTCCACAACATCAACGTTTAAATGGTGGGAGTAGTCACGTATCATTGTTGCGTGAACAATCATTTACGGACATCACGCCTGGCGACATATATTATTTAGTCGAATATTTGCTGGAAGCGGTAGCCGGTGAAGTAGTAGAAGTTGATGATAAGTCTGAGGAAATTCAGACTATAGATGCACAGTGTGATGGTTTTTTGTTGAGCGTATCAGCATTAAATTGTGATGATTGGGATGAAGATAATGGGGCCGTGGACCTGATAATCTCATCCAATGTTATCACTCAGAGGACATTTGAAGCTGCTGAAATGCAAATTTATCAATCCCATGTACCTAAATCAATTCGCTATGTCTGTTCAGGTAAGCGTCGGGTAACGGTAGAAACCCAAGTTTCATTCTCTTTTGGAGCATCAATGGCGCAAATGGAAAATGCCATTATTTCTGTTTTGTTGGCATCTATTAACTTAAAATCTATCACTTAAAAAATGTACTCATTTAGGTATTCCCCATTGACCAATTGAGGTTTGGGGAATGCTAATCTGAATTTTTTCGTTCTCATATCCTGACACAGCCTCGAGCCCTCGGGCGCAGTTACCCCCCAAACAATCTGTGGAGTCACAAAAGGATCTCCACAATGTTCAGTTTGAGTCTTCATCCGCTCGACAGCTTGTAACCCTTTCCTGTTAATGGCATCAATCGTATTTTTAGACGGTAAGTTCAACTCTGTAGGTGATGAAACCGAAATAATGGCCGTAAGTAATAAGTAATTGACCATATTTATGATTTTTTCACTAAGTTGAATGATTTAGGTTTGGGGGTTTTAATAACATTAAAGTCTTCAAGATTTTCACTCAATATCAACTCATGGAAACCTTTTGGGGGGAGGCCGATACCTTTCCATCGGTGAATTTTCTCGTGTTGATCAATAAACCAATACTTAAAATTAGATGATTCATTTTTTGATAATTCAATTTTGTTCAATTCATTTAGTTGAACCAGGATGCTCTTGACTGTTACTTGTAAATCTGAAGCAATTAACATACAGACTTTGACGATAATTTTGCTTATAGATGCGACAGCCTCTTTTTTGGTCAGAGTCTTTTTGTTGATTTGGTCCATGATAATTTTTACGATGAATCTAGCTATCGTTCTTTGGGTAAAGTTATTGGCTTTATCTAGTAATTGGCTAACATTTTCAATACCCGCATCTTCGAGTTTTTTAGCAGAGTCCCCTAGTTCTTTTGCGAGCAATGTACGCTGGTCGTGATTTAATTGTTCAATCAGGTCTACAATGCTTGCGACTTTGTTATCTGTGTTGGTTATTAATTTATTCATTTAATCTGTTCCACATTAAAACCTGAACCTCTAGCTTCGGCTCGTTTTCGGTAACCACTCATAACTTTACGTAAATAGGTCAGTTTGATTGGCTTAGTTTTACTATTGTAGTGTCCTACTGCATTCCAAATTGATTCACCTGGTGATAGCTCATCGATCCTACGTTTTAGAACGTCAGCCGCAGCACTAATATTAACACAAACATTATTGGCCACAGCTTTCCAATCAGGATAGATTTTTTGAAACCATGGCTCGGTAAATTGGATTGTGTTTACCTGTGCAACACCTAGATCGTAACTGCCGTTTGTATTACTGACGACCGAACCATTATTACCTCGTTCGGCCTCAAGTATTATCGATAAAAGGATATCAGGGTCAATATTTCTTCGATATGCAGCACTTTCAGCGCATTGGATTATAACAGCCTCGCGAACAGGCTCTCCACGGCTTATATCATGGTCTGAAATGTCCAACATTTGAGCACCTTATTACAATTACAACGTTTTATGTTATTATCGTTGATTATGACACCTTTTGGATAAAAAGCCCATGTTAGCAATGTTAAAGCAGGAGAAATTACAAAGGTTTTTGGATTTTATTAAGCCAAAACAAGGTATTTATATTGGTAGAGTTAAAGTAGATCCAGTTTATGGGGTTATAGGTATAGCGGCCCTTTACTTTGCGGTGCAAAGTGAATCGGTAGAAAGGTTTATCTATTGGGTTGAAATTAAAGCTCAGGAAATGACGTATGAACGTGATTTGAGTAATGATCCGATGGGTGTAATGAAGGAAAACCTTATTAAATATGCCTCAAATAACAAAAGTGAGAATCCCATAGAGGTATTTTTGGATGGTGTAACAACCTTTAAGTATTTAGAAACCTCATTTAGAGTTAGTTTTAGTTTCGAGCCCTTAAATATGTCTCATTGCCGGTTGTCTATGATTGGGAGGTTAAATGTTCCGTCGGGACCGGTATCAGGAAAGCATACTAAGTTAGAAATTTGGTGCACGAAAAACAGCCGTGAAACTAAGATCTCAACGGTTGCTCCAACGTCATTTCAATCACTCCCTGTTTTGGAAGATCAGCCTCTACTAGTCAGATTTGCAATCGATGCTGAGGATGAGGGTTATAAAATGTTTTTGGATAGTTTTAATAATGCTTCGAACCTCCAAAAATCTGAGCAAATTGCACTAGATGTTGAAGATGTTCAAGATGTTGGCCCCATACAAGGTGATGCTAATTGAGAGCTAATCGTTTAATTTATAGGTAATTGTATAGTGTTTTGTAGGGTACTCACATGAACAACCTTAAAGCGGTTAAAATGACCTATGCGCTTAGTGATAGCGGGGATTATGTTTCAATAGAGCATGTCAAGAATGGTCTAGATTGCGCGTGTGTTTGCGTCGATTGTGGAGGGCGTTTATCTGCAAAACAAGGTCAAGTTAATCAATGGCACTTTTCGCATTACAATGAGGCAGATAATCAGAATTGCATATGGAGTGGTGAGAGTGAACTTCATTTCAGAGTTAAAAATTATTTAGCCAAGCATATGTCATTAGTTGTGCCCATTGGCTTTACCAAGCCAAGGCGTTTAACTCTTGAATTTGATGAGGTTGTACTTGAAAAGAGTCTAAGGCCATCCAAGCGTATTCCAGATGTAACTTGTTATCGCCAGGGTGAGAGGTTTGTAATCGAGGTAAAAGTTACTCATGAAGTAGATAGGGCAAAGATAGCTGATTATAAGAGGATCAACGCATCTGCCATAGAATTGGATTTTAGCTATTTTAACTTACTGACTGATTCAATATCGGATGAAGAGATAGAGATTTTTTTAAGTAAAAGTTTAGGTGTTTGGTTATCCGTAGCACCAGTTGGTCATGTTGCTTCAATATTCCAGGAGCACGAACGAGAAGTTACTAAATCTTTGATAGAGAATAATATCGGCTTAGTCGCTCAAAAAAAAGCATTATCTCAAGATCTTAAGAATATGCAGCATTATATAAAAACCTTTAAACAGAAGTATGATCATTGCCAAGCGCAGATGACGCATGCCCTAAACCTACTAGCGACCACAAAACATAATACTCAACGCACAAAAGAAGAGTATTTAGATAGTGTTGAGTCAGCTAGAACCATTTTTAACGTAACGCGCCACCAGCTAGAAGCTGAAGTGATAGCCAGGTTAGAGAGTGAAAATGAAATTATTTTAGAGCGGTTAAGAGGGGAAACATTGGAGCATTTATACATCCAACATAAATTTTTGTTATCAGATATAGACTTAATGGTAGATACACAACTAGCGAAAAAGTTAGAGCTTGAAGACCTTGAGGTGAAAATAGAAAAAAGTAGAGGGTTTGAAGAAAATTTAATAGCCATGCAAAGGCGGTTGGACCAGGACATGGTTGAGTTTCAATCTAAAGAGGCTCAATGGAAAAAAGCAGCTCAAGCAAATGCAACAATTAAAAACCATTTCACAAGGTTGGAACCTGATCTACGGGCTATGTGCCGAAAGGGAGGTATACCATGGCCGTTCCATAGTTCACTCGTTAACGAATTATCACCAGACTGACCATTTTGCAACTAATACAATAAACTAGTAAAGGTAATATATATGTTCCGATTAGAATTATTCGATTTAAATGACTACGCCATTTACATTATCCCTTCAGTCAGCTTGATTGTTTTTTTCCTTATGTGGAGAGTTAGTTATCTAAAAAAGTGCGTCCGTAACGCTTTCATAGTTCGTGACTTACAGCTAGCGGAATCTATTGAATCGGATAGGGCAAGAAAACGAATATATGATTCACAAATAATGGCCTTATCATACGAAACGGGTGAGTTAATCCATTATTTAGGTAATTTACTGGCAGATGAACAAGATGGTTTTAAATTTGGTAGATTAACGGTATCTGATGGAAGGTTGCTCCAAGGGCTTGGTTGCTCTTTGCGGCAGTCCGATAGCCATCCTTTCTATTGTATGGATAATCTAGTTGACAAAGAGGTTGCAGACCATGTGATAGCATTGTCCCGCCCAGAAAGAGTTTCCTATGCAGCAACGATGCTCTATGAAGCGTAAATAAAAAACTAAACTTATTTAAACCTGCTAAAGCAGGTTTAATTTAATCAACTTTTAAGCTGATAAATGCCACCTTTAACATTGTTAAAATTGATTTTGCCATTCGACATATCCGCGACTAAACCCTTGCTTTATTAATTCGCCATGCCTTACCAGTGAAATTTTGAACCGATAGGTTCGAAGGCTCCATATCAATGTTTTGTGGCTAAATATAGGTGAAATAGATCACAAATATCAACCATAAAATGTTTCTAATTCATCGGTCCCGCCTGATCTATTATGCTTTCTCATTAAAGACTCTGGTCGCGTCTAGCGTTTCGAATATTTCGAATGTTGACTTTTTCGAATATTTCGGATAATGTAGTTGTATAAAGATTTCTATTGTCTAAATTTGAAACCAGAGAGAAATACGATGAATACAGCTACAAAATTGCTAAGCGCGGAAGAAATTGCACTGGCTAAGCTTGGTAGCCAAGAGTTGTCAGCCGTTATGGAAACTAATGGCGAAGCTCAAAGGATTAATGTTATCGATAGTTCAGGTCAGTCTCACGAAGTCATGATTCCATCAAGTGCATTAAATATGATGATTGAGGTGCTTACTCAATTAGGTCAGGGTAACTCTGTTAGCATTACACCTATTCATGCAGAGCTCACAACACAAGAAGGTGCGGATATGCTAAATATGTCTCGCCCTACATTTATTAAGCTCTTAGATTCCCAAGAGATTATGTTTAGTCGCACAGGTAACCGTAGAAAGGTGGCCTATGCTGATCTTATGGAATACAAGAGCCGTTTAGAAGAAAACAGACTAGTTGCACTTGCTGAACTATCCGAATTAGATCAAGAACTGGATATGGGATATTAATGGCAACATACACGGTAGTTTTAGACGCATGTGTTATGTATCCAGCTCCCCTTAGGAGTTATTTAATGTATCTATCCAACACTGGGCTATTCAGGGCGCGTTGGACAGAGAAAATACATGATGAATGGATTCGTAATCTTTTAAAGAACAACCCTGATATTGATCCTCATAGGCTAGAAAAAACCAAGCAGTTAATGAACGCTCATGTACCAGACTGCTTGGTTGAAGGTTATGAACAATTCATTAATGGTTTAATCTTACCAGACGTAGATGATAGACACGTTGTAGCTGCTGCTATTAAAGGGCAAGCAGAGTCAATCATTACCTTCAATCTAAAAGACTTCCCCGAAAACGTGCTTCATCCGTTAGGTCTTTCTGCAATACATCCAGATGAGTTCCTATGCGATATGTTTGAGCTAAATAGCAGTGCTTGCGTCAAGGCTGCTCAGCAACAACGTGGTTCGTTGAAAAAGCCTCCAATGAGTCAAGACGATTTTTTAGCTTGCTTACAAAAGCAGAAGCTCCCAAGCTTTGTCTCAAAATTAAAAAACTTTAGGCTTATGCTTTAAGTCGAAATAATCGTCCTATTAAGCTCAGCAATTGCGTGATGCATTTGCTGGAATAGGTTTAGCATAATCTGAATCTAATGTTTCAAAGCAGTAGTGAATGTCCAGTAAGTAACGGCACCGGTTAATGAGGTGCCGTTTTGCTATCAGGAATTTGGAAACTAGATGTCTTTCATAGGTCTTATAGTCGGTAAGCTATGGAGGTACAGTTATCCTATTTAATACAAGTGGTGTAAGGGGTTAACAAAATAGACTAATAGATTATTTGATGGACTATTTATTTTAGTTTAGACTTATTACCTAGTTATCCTATTTAATACTTAGGGGGTTATATGACAGGAAACTCTGAACATTGGAGCATTTTTTATGCTTCTGAAATCGCTCTTTTTGATTATTTACGATCTAACTGTGATTGTTATTACGAAGAAACACCTTTAGTTTACGATGAATTTTTAGGTGATTATGGTGGAATATTAAGTAAGCCGAAGCGATATATTCGCTGGATAGGAGTTTTACACCATTCTCCTGGTCATGTGATTGACCTTATAAAAGAAATGGAAAAGAATTATCAAAAAGCAATGGGGCCTAAGTTCAAACGGTTTCCTCCGCGATTTCCGCAAATTTTCAACGATGTAGAAGAGTTCAATATAAGCACTCAGAATGCATACCAATCAAAGTTAATGGCTAACACAGGAATACTAACTTTAAAGACTCAGAAGGTTGATTCAGAGCATGATGAATCAATATTAAAAGCTATCTTTCAATCAAATGTTAAAGCCTTACATAATCTAGGGATGCGTAGCGCTGAATATAGGGTTACTCAGAGGGAATCTTTATTTAGTGTTTCTACATTTTACGAACTGGTGATTCCAATGCATGACTTTCTAAACCATTATGGTTGTGAAGCTATACAAAGAAGAATCCATACAGGAAGACAGTATAAGGTGAGAATTAAGAGGGTAGGTGACCCTGTTCGTAAACAGGTTACACTTGGTCTTATGGTTCTAACCAATGAGTGTAAGGACGTTAAAATTAACCATTCAGCAACCAAACTACCAAGGGCAAACACATTAGATGCTCTGGGGATGAGGATTGAGCTACCATTCGATTCAAATTATAGTTTTTATCGACGCTAACTCGCTCAATATATCTGATATTGTGTAAATTAATAACTTAATAGTAGGTGTGTTATGAGCCGTTCAGTCCCACATTGCCCCAATTGCCTAATAGAAATGGAAGATTCACTGTCACCAGAACACTGTTGTAGTGAAGATTGCTCTATTCAATACAACGAATACATTAATGAATGCATGAATCAAGATGCCGATTATCGAAAAAAGTATGAAAAAGAATTTTAAAAAAGCAAAAAGAAAGGGCCGCAACCGGTGTTATGAAATCTAATCAAATCCATGAATCATTCAATGTTCTTTAGTATCCCTCCAGTATTAAATAGGATACCTTCAGATAAAATATACCGTTATCTTGTTAATCACTAACTGTATTAAATAGGATAACTAAGCCATTCGTTAAGTGCTCACATATCTTATTTGTAAATAGTCCTAACACCTTGCATTGTAATTGCAATAAAATGCCACAATAAACAACATTTGATACCCCTTAACTTCCTTGTGCCAATTTAAGTTCATGAGATTATTAACTCTTATCAATTTATAGGATGAGACGATGAAAGGTATCGATTTATTTAGTGGCGCTGGTGGAACCTCGTGTGGTGCTGAAATGGCAGGAATAAACATCATTTGGGCCGCTAATCACAATCCTCCTGCGGTAGAGATTCATGCTATTAATCACCCTAATACTATCCACGCTTGCCAAGATTTGCATCAACAAGATTGGAATGAAATACCTCGTGATTTTGATATCGTTTATGCAAGCCCCTGCTGCCAGGGTCATGCTTCCGCTGCTGGCAAAGCTAAGCGCAGTTATAAGGCAGATAAAAGCCGCTCTACTGCTTGGGCTATCGTTTCTTGTGTTGAAAACCATAAAACTCCGGTTGTTATCATTGAAAATGTATCTGAATTTTTGCGTTGGGAGCTCTACAGTGCATGGGAGTTCGCAATGAAATCGTTAGGCTATTCACTCTCGCTTAATTTTTTAAATGCCGCTGATTACGGTATCCCACAGAATCGTTTACGACTTTTTATTATTGCGACTCGCACTGCACACCCTATTGAACTTAGTTTAGAAAAGTCGCCTCACATTGCAGCAAGGACGATCATCGACACACGGTTTGAAGGGCACGACTGGGATTTAGTGACTAATCGTGTCACTGCAACCCGCAAGCGTGTAGAAAATGGTAGAAAGCAATTTGGGAGCGTTTTTCTAGATGCTGCATATGGGAGTGCGACCAGTGGAAGAAGTTTAGATAAGCCTATCGGCTCGATCCTTACAATGAATAAACATAGTCTCGTCTATGGCGATTACATACGTGCTATCACCATATCTGAACAAGCAGCTGCACAATCATTCCCACAAGATTATGTATTACCAACTAACCGCACACTAGCTAAACAAATGATTGGTAATGCTGTGCCCCCTGTTTTAGCAAAACGTGTGACTGAAGCTGTACTAGCTGCTGCATAAGGAATTTTTATGATAAACCAAACTGAGTCGCTTGATTGCTTTATCTATAATGAAATTGAACGCATCAAAACATTTAGAAAATGGTATCAATTACAACATACCGAAAAACCAACTGAGTACCCTATTGAACTACCGCTTTGTAATGCCGGTGTATGGGATGAAATGTTAGCTGACTTTAACCAAAACGATGGCGAGGTGTAATGTGGGCGTGATTAAAACGCAAGGTTCAGAACACTGTGCTCCCATTTATCAATGTTCACAAACCGGCATCCCTGTGTGGTCAGGTAAAACTGAAGAGCACTTTAATGAAGCGCTGATTGCTGATATCAGGCTATTCATTCTTCGTGAGGCCGCGAGGCAAGGTTACAACGATAGCAGTCAAGACCGTATAGGAGAAAACTCGACTTTCTTTCACGAATCCTTTTTGAACGGATGGGCTAGTCAGTTGTGGGACCAATGCTATCAAAAGGGGGTTCTTGAACACAAAAATCGAAACATCTGCAGTTTTCACTGGTCTATAGAAGATTAATTGAATTTGTAGGGCGATTTAGAAATATCTGCAAGGCCATGTCTTTCAAATCTGATATGTTCTAAGTAAGTTCGGAAACACGGAGGTTTTATATGTACATCTATAGCGCTGTAATCATTGTTTGTATCATTTACGCTGAAGTCTTTATATATCGTAAAATATGTCGGAATAACCCAGAATTTTCTCGTGAAATAGATGATTCAAAAATCGGTGAAACTTATTATGCTGACGGAAATCAACGCAATCAACATGTCGTTGATTCGATTCGTGCGGCATATATAGTCGTTATTATTATCAGCTCTATCTGTATGTTTATGTATGCAAAATTCAACACTTAGAAGCGAATTAGGGCCGTAGTCGGGCTGGTTAAGTTCTATATACCTAATGTGTTATCAATTTATTGATAACACATAACATGCTTAATACTGTGGCTGACATGAAAATACACACAACAAGCAAAGCTGACCAACCCATAAATACAGTGGTTAAGTAACCGTAAAACGCTTGGTTACCTAAGACGACATCGGTCAGGATCAGAAAGCCCAACAAGTACATCCCTCCTTTTAAAGACCCGAGCAAATCAGCATTCGATGGGGATAAATATAACCCTATCGCGCCGACGACAAACACCCAAATACTGACTTGTATGGGGCTTTGTAACCAATCACTTTGTAATGAACTCAATAGCTCGCTAATTAACGCTAGGTTTAAGTGGTAATAGAATTCAAAATACCTGCCTGCTGGTGGATCAATGTTCACGATATCAAATAACCGGATCATCATGGTATCGGCACCAGGTAATAGTGCTAATGAAACCCCGCCTGTTGCCACAACCCCTCCAAAAATGGGTGCAATACCGATGAAAAAGTTACCTACAACTTGATAAATTGAATTTGGATTAAACGAGTGCTCGACGTAGCCAAGGGCGACATCTGACTTAGAATGACTTGTTGGCCAAGAATAGAGCTTAACTTTTGTGATTGAGTGTCTGAAGATGATGCAGCATAGACAATGAGAGATCTCATGTATTGGTACACCGATAAGTCCGGTCGTGTGATTAAATATCGATGGCCGAGTTACCGACATTCTGACAAAAAACCTCTGCAGTACCCATAGTATAAATAATGGTAATAGAATGCTCATAAAGCAAATGAGTAAGTTATTAACCACACCCAGCCACCAAAGCACTAATTGTTCTAACATAAATATCCCTTGTGGCCACCAGCATCGATCAACATCAAAAATGCATCCTTATTGCCACTGACCCCATACTTTGACAAATTGAACCCATACTTTGACATAAAAATGGTAATTGAAATAATTGGTGGTTTTATAAACTTAATTAAAACAATAAATTGAATGATTATTGAAGCATAGTCTGACAAATTATAACAACTGCCAAATACGAACCTGTAAATGGCCGCACTTGCCACTTAGTGACTGTTTATCAATAACCTACCGAAATGGCTGTGAAATTAGGTTTTCTGATTTGTCAGTCAATGGGTATATTTATGTCAGAGTATGCGTATATTTTTAGCTAAGTTGTTGGAAGCAGAAAGCGGCTTTGCTTCCTGCGACTCTTATTCTATTGCAATCCTAACGTTTAGTGTTAGCTTGTTATCTATGTAAACCAATACCGGCAAACATTAACGATTAATAAGGGCTGTCATGGCGAACGAACAAAATGATTTTTTAGCATTCCATGGACGTAAAGTGTCTACCTTAAGCGCAGGAGAGAAAGCAAAGGTATTTCAAGGTCTATTCCTTGTGAAATCTTTACATATTAGTATCTCAGTTGAAGCTGTTGAATTGGCTGGGGCTTCTGATTCAATAGTTCATGTAACTCGCACTAATTGAGGTTAGCTATGTTGAAAAAATTTAATATTAGTCAAAAAGTATTTGTGAATGTGCCTGGGGATCATCTTAAAGACGGTGTTATTACAGACTGTATTACAAGAGATTATGGGGTTGTCTACGAAGTGCGATTAATAGGTTCTGATACTAAAATGATAGTAAATGAGTCACATATTTCTGTACCTGACGATGGAGCGGGTATTAACGACGTAGCTACACTTCAAGCCATTATCATAAAGCAGTATTTCAATTCTAAATACTCTGAATTCCCCATAAGAGAATTAACAAGCGAGCAACAAATTGTGATGAATCTATTGATTGCTAGCGTTAATATGAAAAACATCGATAACAGTGATGATTGCTAATTTGTAACTATAAACCATTTCGAACATTTAGGCCGGAGATTATGAAGATAAAGAATTTTACATTAGCCGTTATATTTGGACTTACCACGCTTTCAGTACAGGCTGAAGTTAAAAGTCCTCTAAACGTTAAACTCATTGCTCCTAATGAGCCGTTTTTTCAAGAACAGACGGCCCAATTTAGCTTTATGTATAAATTTACGGAAGGCGAGCTAAAAACGTTAATAATGAACTATAACGAAGTCGTAGCTAATGCCAAAGAATTGAATCGACAATATTCTAGTTTAGTTCAAAACCCAAATGCTGGTGACGATTGGATTAACGCTAAGCGCCCACTAGATGATGCATATAAGGCATTTACCAAAAGTGGTAACAAGTTGGCGGTACAAAGTGATCTGAGTTCTATGAAAGGCTTAAATAGAGTAATTAACAGCCCAAAGGGACAGTATCTTGAAATCATGAAGATGAACGTTTTGCTGTTGGAAGATACGATTAGTTCATATATGAAAAAGGCTATCAGAAATGCTGGTCAGTTTGGTAGCAGAATTAATGCAGACAATCTTGTCCTTACACTTGATTCATCGACCCCCTTCAACGTTATTATGATTGGAAAAGAGGGCTCTTTAGATGAGCCTATCATCAAATTGGTTGATACCACAGATCCAAAAAATAAATCTACATTAAACATCCAAACCTTTGAAACTGTCGCGTCTTTTTCAACGAATTTAGCAGGCTATTATATAAATTATAGCGCGGGTAAGAATTATCGAGACAATGTGAGCAAAGAATGACCACAGGTTTTCATTAGCCAAAACGAGTGATAATCACTATTCAGCCCACAAAATGTTAGGTCACTAAATTGTTTTGGTCTGAATAGTGATTTTGTATCTGAAATACAAGCCAAAATCTTAACGGTTACGTTTATCGTCACTATTGTTTGTTGCTAAACCCTACTCGGTGACTGCATACAATAATATTTGAATCTAGGGCTTTAAAATATGGTCACAAAACTGCAAGCTGAAGAATTAAAAAATATTGCGGTTAACGCGCTAAAGCACAACTACCTTAGAAAAAATGGCTCATGGTTGTGGTCAATAGGCAGTACGATGAATTGTACTCTGGAATCAAACTGTCTGCCTGCGCATTTAGCTATCATTGGTACAGTTAGGCAGTGGAATTTAGGGAAAGATCCTATCGTCGTGATTGGTTGTATGAAACAAGCAGGTGTTCATCCAACTAATAACGAAATAAAGTATATAGAAAAGGCGCTTTTACGAGAGGTTGACCCTCATTGTAATTTTCATGCATGGATTCAACTCGATGCAACTAGCTTGAATAGTGACATATTAGACATCACAGGGGCTCTATGGGCAAATGTAGTAGTGCCTAATGGGGTTTTAGATAAGCAGTCAGCACTTAGTCACAACATAGAGCTTTTCCCTGTATTAACAGATGAAGAGGATGTATACAGTTACCACGCCAGTCTTGTTTACGAACACATCATCGCGTTTGGTGCTAGGCATGTGCAACACAATGAAATTTTATTAATTCTAGAAAAGTTTAGCCAACAACAAAACATCACAAGAGAACTCGCTTTTGGTGGTGCAGGTAAAATGATTTTGGAAGAATCAACTAACAAAAGGACTACTTCTGGTTTTTGGGGTAAATTTGTTAAGATATTTAAACCTACCGGAAAATGAGTTTATTTTGATATACGGCCATAGCTATAAACAATCACCGATTATGAGATTAGTTTAGTAGGCGAGATTTAATCTGACCGATTTTATCAACCCCCTTATCAAGGCCAACTTTTTATTATTGCTTCGATACCTCGCGACTTGAGTTGCAACCCGCTTATAAGACAATATGTCATTGTAGATTTGTTTAGGCATTTGATTATAACGTAGGGATAGACTCACAATCATATCACTGTCAAATGACACAGCATTATCCATTTTATTGTAAACAGCCTCAGAACATTGAGCCTTAAGGTGCTGCTTCATTCGAACCTTCTGGATTAGCTGTTCGTTCACTCTTCGTTTGTGTGCTTTAAAGGTCTGTATTGTTCGTAGAGCCTGTATATCGCTTAAGATTACCTCTACGTTCTGATTAAGTACCGTCGCTAAATACTGGACCATTTCAGCTGCTTGAAAATGCTTATGCTTATGTAAAACAAATACTATAAAATCTCTTCGCTTTAACACCGAAGGATCGATTTCAATGGTGAAATCAGTTTCTAGTTCAATTTCAATTTTTTCAGTAGAAACTATATTAACGGGTATGGCATTCTCGACCTGGTAATTATTAAAGCTACCAGGCGATATTGCGTCGTCAGCTGTATCATTTTGATTTACATTAGGCTTCATACATAGTCGCTCGAGTGGATTAACATGGCCTGTTTAGTAAAAATTGGCTTAAGGGTTCTGGTTTGTGGAAAAGATATCCTTGTAAATTAGTAACACCGTTTAACACGAGAGCATCTGCTTGCTTTTGAGTTTCAACCCCTTCTGCAATGATTGGAATGCTTAACCGCTTTGATAAGTCGAGGATGTTACTGACTAGATTGAAGCAGTGTTCATCATCTGGATAATGGTCGATAAAGCACTTGTCTATTTTGAGAGCGTTAACTCTAAAATCTTTTATATTTTCAAGGCAAGAGTACCCAGTACCAAAATCATCGATAGCCAACTTAACGCCTAATTCTAACAACTGACTGACAGCCAACAATGTATCTGGATCATTAGTGATAATTTGACGCTCCGTTATTTCAAGAACGAGTGTTAGATGCTGAAGCTGGTGGTCCTCAGTTATGAGCTTACATGCCTCAATCAGTGCGGGTGAGTTTGATTTGGATAACTGAATAGGACAAATGTTAATGCTTAAATATAATGGTGACTTATTGGCTGTGTTGTTTTCTAAACACAGTGCATGAACCTGGGATATCAGTTTTAACGTCATAGGTATAATCAAGGCACTTTCTTCGGCTGCGGGAATGAAATAATTCGGGCTAATTAAATTCCCCTTGTATTCCCAACGCATAAGGATCTCGCACCCAGTAAATTTACCTGAAGTATCGACAATGGCTTGGGCATATGGTTTGAACTGACCTCGACGTATACCCAGGGCCGGATTATACATTGTTAAATTGGTTAACAAACCTATCCAGTCGAACGAATTTCATTCGATTATGGATGATTTATATCAATCAATAATCTCGCATTAAGTCGACTTAAGAACAAAATAGCTAAATGTTAACAGAATTTACAAAGCATAATCTCACCCTGGACGTATACCCTGTCTAATAGCTGTCCTTATAACGAAACTGTTCCCGCTTAGGTAATAGCAAATGGGTAAAACAATGGCGAAAAGAGACATAAGGAAGATCACAAACCAGCTTCTTGTTAGTGCTTTATAAATGGTCTTCTGTCTGTCTACCGACGCAGTGATATAAAAAGGGTATTTTTCTGATTGTGATATAAAGTCATAATTTTTTTTTGAATTCTCTAGCTTTAAATTCATACCTATAGATTTATCATTAACGTTGACCTTAAACGTAGAGTTTTTATAAAACAGTTGGATCACTGACAGTACATTAGGAGCATGAATAGTCACAACTGCTTGAAAATCTTTATCTGATACACCTAAAACGAAAACAGGCTTGCCTGGTACAGTGTACCTAGATTCAAGCAATGTTAACCCTTCCCGCTTACTACTTCGAGCAAATCGCCCTATATTTGGTTCAAATGATGAGCAAATGATTTGATTTTTGTGGATTACTGAAATACTCATGATGCTGGGAATGTCGAGTATGGTGAAATCAAGTAAAGGCTTAACTATATTGCAGTCCTCAGAAGCGTGATTAAGGACCGTTAAAGCCGCTCTATTTGCATCTGAAATATTACTATCTAGAAAGTTTTTAGCGATGATAATACTTTCGTTTATACGTTCGGCTTCATTAGTAAGTGATTGAAAAACGATTATTCCCATCCCAATACTTAAAAAAGCGATGAAAATACCAATTGAATGCAATATTTTCAATGTAGTAAAAGGGTATGTGTTCCTTATTGCTTTTCTAGTAAATGCCTGCATGAATACCCCTTAATTTAATAACACAATAGTTATAGCACAATAGTTATAGCACACAATTCATTATTTCTTTAATAAGCTATTGTTTAATAGCAAGTTATACCTTTCACTATACCGTTAAATATTAGTAACTAATTAACATTTTCATCACCAAATAATTGCGGAAAATAACCACAACACAATCTTGCAGCTATAACTTTTAGTGTTAAAATCTAACGCAAATGTCAGTAAATGGCTCAATGATTCAAGTGGTGACAACAATGTCTAAAATCAAACTAGCGGTTCATTTCATGTCGATGACCGGTGCAGTAATTAGTGTGTTCAGTAACTACTTGGGATTAAACACGGCAGATTTAGACTTAAATGATTATCAGCTTGCTAAAGTGAAACACTTTACAAAAATCGAGTTGGTTAACATTAACCCCACATTGACAGCAACTGAATGTGGTAAACAACAGGCTAGTGCTCTGTACTACTTGTTAACAGAAACAAACCGTAAGCAAGTCAAACGTTGTACTGAAGAACGTCCACCAGCTGATTGCCCAAATATCAAATTAACCCCCATTGAGAATGGCGTTCATGTTGAAGTGGCACCTAATGACGGTCGGTTTTATTCAAAAGAGACGCTTAAATCTTGTGCAGAATATGTTATCGCTTCCGGTGAGTTGTACGTTTAATTTAATAAAATAACTAAAATAATAAAGGATTTACTATGATTTCTTCAAAAGACTTTTTTTTCAATACGATAATCAGACAAGAGCCATCTATTGATGTGTCTGATTTAAATAAACTGTTGGCAACCGTTGATATGGGCTACTTTGCTTACCAAGTAAATCGCATGCTAAGCAGGAGTGGAGATAATGTTTGCACTGTATTCAGTACGTCTTCATCGCCTTGTGTTTCTAATATAATTACAGCATTAAGTGGTCTAATCGCGATGGTCCATATTTATGCCGTAAAACCCCAAAATCCGGTTGTTAATGCGACTTTAACTTGTGACCTTTATTTACCTGACGGTATTTTACGATTGCTACCGCAATGGAATGCCTCTGAACCAAAAGATGTCGTCAACCTGGCTACTTCTCTTGCAGTACCGCTAATACTAAATAAAATGCACGATAAAACGTTTATTAAGACACAGGATGTGACCGAGAAGCTATATTTCAATTCCAAGCTAATGATGGACCAACTAATAAAATTGGCTCTTTATAATCCAGCTGCATACATCCCAAGTGAGTATGAACAATACATTACTAATGCGCAGAAAGCTGTTGCTATGGGCGGTGACACAGAAACCATACAGGCCAATTATGAACGAATTAATAAGGACATATAATGATAAAGCCTGGCATGAAATACACGGCCATTAAACCCGCTGGTTCATTCGGGGTAATCGATGGTGAACAAATCGATTTTAAAGAAGTATCTCTTACTATCGAAGTTTTAATGAAGCCGAAAACCGTCATGATGGATGATGGTGCCAGGAGACAAGCTGAGCCATTACCGGAACATTTCTGTAAAGCTGAATGGCAACTGGTTAAGAATTTGGAAACGTTTAAACATCATTGGTTATTCGTTCCTAATTACATTTTTACCCCACTTTTATAGATCTTAGACCGACGACTTATGGGTCGGTCTTTTTACATTTGACTGCGAGTAACATGATAGATATTACTGAATATGAAGAAGGCGCTGAGGCTAATAACATCAGCTTGCCAAACCCTTTACTTGAATCCGCATTGAGCTTTGATCTTGAGATAGCTCAATCATTAACTATTGGGCTCATCCAACACTACCCCAGTATTGCCGCAATGGATAAGTACCAGAGCCATTTTGTGAATGAAGCTCAATTCAAATATTATTTGAGGTCATTTCAATATCCAAAAGAACTCTATTTTTCGATCCTTTTCGAGGCAACTGGACTGATAGATGTCGATAAAAAATCATTGAAGTTCGAACGATTGGTAATAAGGCTGATGTTAATGCCAAACAATAAAGTTACGGTCCATTGTACTGTTGACGGCATGAAAGAGTCATTTATGGTCCAAGTAGACATGAATTCTATCTACGAAGTTGTTGACGATTATATTGAGAGAATTAGCATGCAGTGGGCTGGCATAGGTTATCAGCTAAGACCGATAAAAGAGTTTCAGCATGGCATTACTGTGTATTCAAAATACTTCTATCTGCAATACAACGACCGTGAGGTGTTTATTCGCTACAACGGGACGCCAATGTTGCTGACACGTACTCTATTAATGGGCTGTATAACTTATGCATGTAATCAAGGGTTTATTCCAAATACACCTGACTTTTACAAAGCCATAGATGATCATGTTGCCGAGCTCATTACTACATTAAAGCTATCTATAAATAAGATAAATTAATTTCTATGATAATTTCAAATGATTATAAAACATAAAACTGAAATACAAAGCCGAAATGCGAAGGAACATGCTGGGAATAAGCAAGAACTCGATGTAGCTTATTTTTTAGAGCGAGAGTTCACCAAATCTAAGAATGTATTTGTTTTTAATGATTTAAAGCTTGAATTTGATGGAGCAATAGCACAAATAGATCACCTTATTGTCTATGAGAAAGGTTTTGTTTTAATTGAATCAAAAAGTATCAAAGGTAATCTTCAGGTCAATAAAGCTGGTGAATGGACTCGAAGTTATAATAATGAGTGGTTTGGTATGCCGTCTCCGTTGGCACAAGTAGAGCTACAAGGGAAGGTTTTGAAGGCTAAATTGAATCAAGACTCCCTTGAATTTCTACCTCCATTACTAGGAGGCATAAGGCAAAAGGTAAGCTATCGTAAGTGGGCCTATCTTTGTGTTGTATCAAGTGATGCCATTATTAACCGTGATGGGATGCCTGATGATATTTCAGAACGGCTAATCAAAACCGAGTTTTTAGTAAAAAAATTACGCGAGATAATTGGGGGGGATTCTTTTTTTAGTTCAATTAGAAAGACGCTAAGCACAGACCCTATCTTTGACATTAAGTCTATGCAGAGTATGTCTGACTATCTAGTACGCCAGCATATTGGAGCGGATAGTGAACCTCAGCTTCCTAAAATAGTTGAAAAAGTTACGATGGTTAAACAAGAGCCAATCATAGCTAAATCCGGAGCTGGAGCTGCCGCTAACTTGAATTGCCGTCATTGTGATAGTGATGATGTGAAAGCGATTAAAGGTCGATATGGGTATTATTTGAGTTGTCAAAAATGTAAACAAAATACTCAGGTGAAGCGGCCTTGCCCTTCATGCAGGAGTAAAGATACATCTGTTAAGAAAGTCGGCAGCGCTTTAGTGGGAAGCTGTAAAGCTTGTGTCTCCACTTATACTATCTTTACTGAGCAAGGATAATGGTAATGTCTAAAAAATATATGACAGTTCTTCTGGAATATGAACCACTGGCAGATTTACCTCGCCAAATTACTCAAGCATTCTGTGATAACTCGACGATAAATGGTGCAAAAATTGTAGCTGTTTCACTTGAAGATGAATTTAAACGTATTGAAGAGCTAGAAGAATTATTGAGTGACAGCTTTCATTAATATTCAGCCCTGTTATTTATATAAGTTTGATGGGGTATTAAGGAAAACACCTAAAGTAATCGGTATTATTAGCAGATTACTTTAGGAATGTCGGACCATTTAGTTAAATACTGTGGGGTTAAGAAATCCCTCTTCATCTTCCATTTTTGCTCTATCCCCCTGGCACCATTAAAAATTGTTCCCTTTCCATGGGTCGCATTAATCCTATCAAAGATTTTCATCAAATTAGTGTGCGTTTATATAATAGTTTGATAATTCTTAATAATGTTTGATCATTTATATAATAGTTTGATATTTTTTGGCTCTTTTGGTGAATGTGCGGATTAAGAGTTAGCACATTTTTGCCCCTTTCTGTGTTTAAAGCAATTTATGCTTGAGCATACTAAACCTAGATTTGACCAAATTTATCTTATGTAAAAATAGGCATTTCTGACAACATTTAGCCCTAGGTAAGCTAAATGTTAAATTTATTATCGAGAAGTGTCACTATTAGGAGAATTTACCAAACCTAGTTGAATACAGAATTGCCTTGACAAGGGGGGAGTACAGCTTTCGGGTAGTTATTTTTGTAACGAGGTTCAGGCATGAGGTTCAATTAATCCATGTAGCCGATCAGATCGTAACTTATTGATTTAGTTTTACTGATTAATTGATGACAACCGCTTCATTACCATCATTGAACTCAGAGCTATGAATTTAACGATGCTCTTAAACTTGGAGTCAGCTTTCGCCGGATAGGTTTTATTTAAGTAATCAATAATGTTTTTTCTATTAAACATTAAAGCCCAATCACGCGCTGTCATATTGGTTTTGTTGGTTAGCTGTGGATTTGAACCAAATGCTAATAGCAATTTGAAAATTTCTAAATTGCCCTTGTAGGCACAGGCCATGAGCACGGTATTACCTACATTATCCGCTGAGTTAACATCAGCGCCACATCTTAATAATGCTTCGCAGCAATCTTTTTCATTATTGTAGACTGCCAGCATCAAGGCAGAATACCCACTTGAGTTTGTTTCATTAATGTTTATATCCGAGGTGTGGGATAATAGATTAACCAAACTATAAAAATCACCTGAACGTGCACAATCAATCAGCGTAGTATCAACGCGGTAGGTTTTTTTATAATCGTCCCATTTACTCATAATTCCCCCAAAAAAGGGGCTTTTATCAATGAATACAGTCACTGATAAAAGCCTTCAATATTAAATGATGTCAGAAATTTTTAGCTTTAGAGCATCTGCAACCCCTTGGGCATAAGCAGGGTCTGCTTGGTGACAGTTTCTTATATGTCTATACTGAACTTCCAAAGACGCAGAGCCGATGCTTCGAGCAGTATTTTCAAACAGCACCGTCTTTTGTTCTGGCGTCATTAAATTAAACAACGCCCTTGGTTGACTAAAATAGTCATCGTCATCTTCACGAAAATCATAACTATAGGCACCACCTTGAATTGCTAATTCAGGCTCTTTAGTGTCGAGTTGTTCTTGCCATAAACCAAGGCTATTTGGTTCGTAGGCTTTTGTGCTTCCGTAGTTACCATCTACCCGCATTGCACCATCTCTATGGAAAGAATTCACCGGGCATTTCGGTTGATTAACCGGGATATGAGCATGATTGACGCCTAATCTATAACGCTGTGTATCTCCGTATGAAAACAATCGACCTTGTAACATCTTGTCTGGTGAAAAGCCGATGCCAGGTACAATATTGGCAGGGTTGAATGCCGCTTGCTCTACTTCGGCAAAATAATTGTCTGGGTTTCGGTTCAGCTCAAGAACACCAACATCAATTAAAGGAAAGTCATTATGTGGCCAAACCTTAGTTAGATCAAAAGGATGAATAGGATAGGATTTTGCTTCTTCTTCAGTCATTATCTGAACTTTCATATCCCAACGAGGGAAGTCTCCATTTTCAATGGATTCATAAAGATCTTGTTGATGACTCTCTCGATTTTTACCAACAATTTCTTCGGCTTCTTGATCCGTTAGGTTTTCTATTCCTTGTTGGGATTTAAGGTGGAACTTAACCCAACAACGTTCATTTTTATCATTGATAAAGCTAAACGTATGACTACCAAAACCATGCATATGGCGATAACTTTTTGGGATCCCTCTATCACTCATTACAACCGTGACCTGATGAAGTGCTTCAGGTAAAAGCGTCCAAAAATCCCAGTTGGTATTGGCACACCTCATATTGGTTCTCGGATCGCGTTTCACTGCGTGATTCAAATCGGGAAACTTGATTGGATCTCTTAGAAAAAAGACTGGAGTATTGTTACCCACAAGATCCCAGTTTCCTTCATCAGTATAAAATTTTATCGAGAATCCTCTAATGTCTCTTTCTGCATCAGCTGCTCCGCGTTCACCTGCTACTGTCGATAGGCGAACAAAAACATCCGTTTTTTTACCTACAGATGAAAAGATATTGGCTTTAGTGTACTGAGTAATATCGTGGGTGACAGTAAATGTCCCATAGGCACCAGAGCCTTTTGCGTGCATTCTTCTTTCAGGAATAACTTCGCGATCAAAATGGGCGAGTTTTTCTAAAAACCAAAAATCTTGTAGAAGCATTGGCCCTCTAGGGCCAGCTGTTTGTACGTTTTGGTTGTCGGGAACGGGGCATCCGCTCGTTGTAGTAAGTTTATTTTTATCTTTCATTACAGTCCCTTTTATTTGCTTACAGTGTGAAAACTTAATCTCTGAAGCTAACAATAATTATTGATATTTTTGCGACTTTGATTAGGGCGTTTACTCTAGTATGAAACCCTGTGTTAACAGCTTAGATATATGTAAACTATTTTTCCAATCACTCGCCCTCAATCAACCCGATATCCACAGTCTATTATTGGCTCGATTTTCTGTAGTAAACGCTTATTGACGCCTCTAGTTGATGTAATTCGGTGGTACATACATAGTTTTAATTATTCACAAAATTCATCCACGGCAGCCAACGCTTGTGTCCCATAAATCACAGCAGGACCGCCACCCATTAAAATGGCAACGTTAATCGTTTCAATCAGCTCTTCTCTGGAAGCCCCAGCTTTTACTGCTGCTTCAACGTGGGAGCCAATACAACCATCATAACGGACATTGATAGCAATAGCGACGGCAATCAGCTCTTTATACTTAGTTTCCATTGCTCCGGGAGCGAAAGCTGCTTTGTGAAGGCTTAAAAAAGCGTTGAGTGTATCAGGGCTCTCTTTTCGAAAAGCGGAACCTAACTTGCGCTGTAGCTGATTAATGTCTTTATAATTCTTGCTCATAACGTTACCTCAATTGTATATTCAAATTTATTTACTCTGGCTTGCATATTTCGCCAGCTCTTATGGCTTTAAGTGTATTAAACGAAAGCCAGAGAATAAGTAGGGTTAGGCCCCCTAATAGCGCTTTACCAATATATAAACACGTTGATGATTGCGTTAACTCGGCATATCTAAATAAGGCTACGTTAAAGGCTGCTACGGGAAATGAAAAAGCCCAGGATGAAAGATAAAACCCACCTTTTCGAAATTGATTGATATTGAGCACCAGCAAAATAGCGGTGAATAGTGCAACAGAAGCAAGTATTCTGGATAAGTCAGTCAGTTCTGGCACTAGTGAGCTGTAGGACACAAAACCAATGGATGGTGGCGCTAACAAGATAAACAGCATAGGTTTAAAACGTGTTGGCAGAGCTTCATGAAAAATCAAACGGTTGGTAATGATGGTTAATAGCACCATCCAAAAAACAATACCAACGCTGAAAAAGAACCAGCTTACCTCGATATATCCCAGCTTAGCACCGGTGATTGGAGCAATAATGTTACCAACAACCGGAATAAACCAACTCGGGTTGGCGTGCTCTAGCCGATAGTGATCGTGGTGTATCCAGCTATGCATAACCAGTAAAGTTAACGATAGCTGAACGATCGCTCCAATACCCCATAAACCATAGGAAAGCGATTCAAACTTATGCCAAATGACGGAAAGGAGTAATAGGCTGATTGAGAAAGCAGCAAAGAAATTAATCTTAATTGGATGATTTGTTTCTGCAATCACTGCATTTGGATAGCGAAAGAGTTTTAGTAGATAAAGGCTGCTCATCAGCAGCATAACGATACTTGCCAAAGCACTGGTGAATGTTGTAACCACAGGAAAGGACATCCCCATAGCTTTTTGCCATGCGATTGAAAATCCACTCAGACCCATAACGACAGAGAACATTGAAATAGGGAAATGTACTAATCGGCTTTCTACCTTTACAGAGGATGAGTGGTTTATAGATAAGTGCTTCATATCAAGCCTTTCAGCTGGTAGTTTTGAATATTAATTGACTTTAATATATCTCTTTCTGGCTGACGTTTTTAGTTACTAAAACGACAAGATATATTCCTAACACGACAAATGGTTTTTTAGCAAATTGAACTGTTATAGAATGGTTGTTATAGCAGCTATAGAATTTTCTATACTTATATGCTGAATGTTTTTAATCAATCAAGGAGTCACTATGGATACTATCAATATAGGAATTAATGAATCTGATCGCATTGCTATTGCTGAAGGCTTGAAACGTTTGCTGGCAGACTCTTACACCCTTTATCTGCAAACTCACAATTTTCACTGGAACGTAACTGGACGACAGTTTCGCGATCTCCATTTGATGTTTGAAGAGCATTACACAGAGCTTGCAACAGCCGTCGATGATGTCGCGGAACGTATTCGTTCACTGAATATTGTTGCTCCAGGCACATATAAATCGTTAGCGTCATTAAGCTCTATTGAAGAAGTGGAAGATATCCCGCCAGCAATGGAGATGGTGAAAATTTTGACGCAAAGTCATGAACAAGTGATCAGAACTTGCCGTGAGATATTAAAAACGGCTCAGGGTGCCGATGATGAATCTTCCGCAGCATTGATTTCAGATAGAATGCGCGAGCATGAAAAAACGGCATGGATGTTAAGAGCGATGTTGGTCGCATAAAAACAATTCATTACTTATTGGGGTTAACTGTCAGTTAACCCCATTTTTTTTAACTTTTTGATGGCGTCAGGTATTAGTGTCAGTCAGCTATTAGCTAACCCAGCCTAGTAGTTGCCACCATAGGAAATCTAAAGGCATCAGCAAAACAACAGTAATAGCCGTCAACGGTAGGGTAATTTTTAATAGCTTAGAGAGAGGCTCTTTTGATAATTGCATTGCGACGACTAGTGGGCCCACTTGATATGGGAAAATTACGGTCGAAAAGCCAATGACCTGAGTCATTATTACAGCGGGTAGAGAGAACCCGGTTATTTGAGCGAAATCTCCGGCCATAGGTGTTAATACCGTCGGTACACCAGGGATTGTTGCTACTAATCCTGTGAGAGTTGAAATGATAGACAGTGCCATGAAACTCAGGAATGAGCTGTTTTGGTCTGCTGGAAGTATATGTCCGAATAGCTGCCCTAATGCCGAGCCAATTCCTGATTCATTAACCAGCGCTCCCAGTCCTAAAGCACCAGCAACGAAAATCACTGTGGCAAAATCAACGGAGCTATTAAATGCTTTTGGCTCGACAACTCCCCATTTAGGGAGCAGGAGAATAATTGCTGTTACTAAACCTACCCAGGCCGGATTAATGCCGTGAATAGTATCCGTTATCCAGAATAACAACGTGATAGCGAGCAAAATACCCACTTTCTTCTGCATCTTTTGATCGGAAACGAAACTTTCGTTACTGGTGTCTTTATTGGCTGATGGGGCTGAAATTTTGTCAGGGAAAATACGCAGTACTAGCCAAATGACGACCAAAGATTTAACGATACCTAATATGGGAAAGTGAAGCAGTAGGTATTCAGTGTAGCCAAAGGTAATATTAAAAAGGTTTTCACTGGAGCCAGCTAAAATCATGTTGGGAATATTGGCAGGTAACACTGCAAAACTGGGCATATTGCACGAAATTGCAAGGGCAGTAGCAATGCCAATTCGGCCATTACTGCCTTTTTTCAGTCCAATGGTGTCAGCTAATGCCATACCAATAGGAATTAATACCACAGCCCTACCTACTGAAGAGGGCATGATAAACCCCAGAGCCATGGCACTGAATACCAAACCTGTGATAAGACGTGGATAACTGACCGTTAAATAGGGGAAATCAGTGTCGCAAGCTTTTGACTTAGTCCAGATTTGGAAATTGCTGTGCCAATGATAAACCCAGAAATGATGAGCCATACAGCGGTAGAACCAAAACCCGCGAATACTATCGATGGTGAAATCAGACCCAATATCGTGACTAAAGCAAAGAAGATCAAACTTGCCAGAAAAGGCGGTACAAATCCTGAGCTCCAAAAGATAAGTGTCACCAACACAACAGCGGCACTTCGAGAAAATATCTCGGACTGAGCTGGAAGCGGATAAATGCTAATAACAAATGCAAATGTCAAAGCGATAATTACAGCGAATGACTTTACATTTAGCCGGCTGACCATATGTGTTTTCTCCTGAGCTTTATAATTATTAGGCTTCGTTGACCTAAAAGCTCAACAGGCTCTAGATATATTGTAGAGTTATTTCTAAAATACCTTTTATTTGATACGTTTTCACGAGGCAGGATGTCAAAACATATTCCTAACACGACAATGTTATTGCCCAGCGATGTTGCTTTTGTCTTAGATCCTGCTCAACCCGTGCTTACGCACAGTCGCAGTATGGTTGCTGAGTCTGCTATCGAGCCGCATACTCATCCCAGAGGACAACTTCTTTGGGGAGCTAAGGGCGTATTACGTGTAACCAGTGAAAAAGCGGTGTGGGTCGTTCCATCAACTCATGCCGTATGGATTCCTGGAGGTCATTACCATCAGGTGAGTAATGAAACTGCTACGCAAACCCGTAATCTATACGTTGACCCCTCGTTTTGTGTTCGTCAGAACTCCGAGAAAGTCGTCATGTTGAAGATGAACTCATTAATGCGAGAAGTCATACTCAGGCTTACAGAAAGTGCTGGTTCTCTTACAAAAGAAAGAGCACATAACTTAGGCTTGGTTGCTCTTGATGAACTTGAATCCTTGGAAGCACTCGAGCTTTATATTCCATCAGGACATGATCCTCGCCTGCAACGTTTGATCAGTCTTATTGTTAATAAGCCAGAGCAATCACTGTTGCTTGAGCCGTTAGCCACTCAGGTAGGGGCAAGTGTCCGTACTATCGAAAGGTTGTTTAAAGCCGAAACGGGGCTAACATTCCGTCAATGGCGTAGCCGCTTTCGTTTGATGAATTCACTGGACAAGATTTCTCAGGGGTATAACACAACCTTGGTTGCGCATGATCTGGGTTATAGAAGTGTGAGCAGTTTTATCTCTTCTTTTAAAAAATTGTTTGGTTGTACACCTCTGGAATATGCTCAAAGGTAATTATTTTATTACGAAATCCTGAGTTGATTTTCAACGATTATAGGAATAGGACCTCATTTATTCGTCGGCTGCAATATAAAATCTATACAATTATTTTTCCATTATCTGTAGTAATTTGTGATTTGCTAATTTAAGTAAAAACTCTAGCAAGGTTTTGTCCAAAAGTGAGTTTGAAAATGATCAAACTTAATTATGAGAAACTGAAATTCGTCCTCAGATAAATTATCAAACAATAGCGGTATTACCGTTCATGACACCCATAATTTTTATCAAACTTTATTATGGTCGTACAATTAGGGTTGGTAGGCTGGTTAAACAGGTCATGTTGATACTGAGATACCGGCGTTAGATTGATCAATCCCACGCCAACACGATAATACAGTGAACCCTTTCGAAAAAATTTATTAACTATCTCTGATGCGGCTTTAGATAGCTGGCAGGTATCATTGGTTGGCACATCAAAATGATACGTTGATTTAAACCCTCCTGTGGTGCTGTCATAGTTGGATGCGGATGCAAAGACATGCATCGTTGAAGAATAAGAGCCCTGGTCCCGAGCTTTCACAGCTGCTGATTCTACTTGTTGTGAAATGGCTTGAGATAGCTCTTCAATTTTGTTGGTTTTGCGGCCTAGAGTCGATGTGCTAAAAATCTGTATTTTATCTGCCCTTATCAAGTCCCAATACTTACCAACATAACCATTTAGCTCTAATACCGTTCTCTCGAGTTCTACCCCAAAATTTTCTCGCGCCGAACGATGAGACATTTGGGAAAGTTGTAAGGCATTCACAATCTTTAAAGCATCTAATTTTTTGGCTGTTCTAGTGCCTACGCCCCATATATCATCAGTATTCATCTGTGAAAGAATTATTTGCCTCTGAACGTCATCATTAATGAAGCAGACACCGGCATATCCTTGAAGCTTCTTAGCTGCATGGGATGCTACTTTGGCCATGGTGGTATTAATGCCTACGCCAATAGAAATAGGTAACCTAATTTCCTTCCATACTCTTCTGCGGATGTTATTTGCTTGCTCAAGGTACTCTTCAGGTTTCGTGCATTTTAAATTTAGAAAAATTTCGTCACATGAATATACATAGCTATTAAATGGCTCAGTAAATTGACTTATGCAATTCATAACTCGATTACTAAGGGCACCGTAAAGAGCATAATTTGATGAGCAAACGATCACATTATGTTGGTCACATAAATATTTTACTTCGTAATATGGGGTAAATTTTTTAATACCTAACAACTTAGCTGCTTTTGAAAGACTGACAATAACCTGGTCGTTATTGCTAAGCACTATCAAGGGTCTGCCGCGCCAGCTCGGATTAAAAACACACTCAGCTGAGGCATAAAAATTATCAATATCACACAAGTAAATCATAGCAAAGCAATCCTAAAAAGCGGCTTTCCAATGTGAACGAATGGAATTTATGACAACGCCTTCCACTGAGAATGTATCGCAATCTTGGATTAAAACTGCTGAATATTGATCATTTGCAGATAGTAACTTCTTATTTTTAACGTCGAGTATTTTGCAGCATAAACAGCCATTGAGATTGGCTATGATGATATCCAAATGTTTTGGTGCCAAGCTGGTATCGATGACGAGTAGATCGTCAGGAAAAATACCAGCATGGATCATCGATAAGCCTTCGGCCTTTGCGAAATAAGTTGAATTGGGCCTTTGAATAAGCAGTTCATCAAGACTCAATGGTGATTCGATGTAACCGGAGCAAGGACTTTCAAAGCTAGATATCCCTGCCGAAACAAGATTGTTTAATATTTTCATCTTAGCCACAGCAACTGTATAAATGTACAGTATTATAGCGGGTTCGCGAGAATATGGTAGTTTTCAAATCATATTGATTATGCATGAATTGGTAGTTTTAATTCATGCATCTGATTAATATAGGTTTTATTGGTAATCCTCAGCAAGGCTGGTGGCTTTTGGGGCTCGAACTATCGAGCCTTATGATTTAAGATGATTGTTTATCCGCTAGTAAATAGGCGCGAAATCATTAACGGTTGAGAAACGGTATAGGCTTCGATTGTAATGCCTTTCTAAATTTGTCTGCTACTTTTATGCATTGTGGAACTAACTTTACTGGGTTTTTCCAATGCTGAATGTCAAGTAATGTGACTGAGCGAGCTACCCCAGTTTTAAACGGTTCAGTCGATGGGTATCCATGGTTTATTAGTATATCGATTAGCTTATTTACTACTTCATCTTTAGGTAGAGAGGGGCCGGACTTCAATAATTCATTCGTCAATTGAAGATCTAGCTTTGATAGGTTAGAAGTGTCAATTCGATTTGAATCAGCTATTTCTTGAAGCTTATCTTGGTAATGGCTACGTTTAGTGAGGCTTTTTTTTCTGCGCTCAAGAATATTAATCTTAGTATTAACAGTTCGAGCAATGTGAGACGCTAATGTATAATTCGACCCAATACGGGCACGGTAATTTTGTATGGAAAAAGTGATAAACTTAACAATAGAGTGAGTATCTTGGATGTTTGGGCAGAGGATAGTTTGGATGTTCTTTGCAGCGACCTTGATATCAGCCCCTTCACCATATCTGCGCAACTGGTCATAAACGAGCTTGTTTATACGGTTGATGCGCTTTCCAGACACATATTTTAGGTGGCCATACTTAGAGAACTCGGCCAGAGAATTTACACCGAACCGGTGCTCTATCTGGATGTATTCAACGATTAAATCTAACCACTCTGATACTGATTCGGGAAAGTAATTAACCGGAGTATCATTAATCTCACGGGTTAAATCAAATACACAAAAAGCGATAGGGTTCGCTTTGCCGTGTTCATAATGGCACCCAAAATCAGCAAAACCAAAGATTGCATCGATAGCTGATCTAAAACTTAGCAAAGACCGACTACTAAGCTCACCTTCGACAGAGTTAAGGACCTGATGATGTTTTAGTATGCAATTGCCAAAATCGGGCTTTGTGCTAGAGTTATCTAAATCGTAAAGTGTATCAACATTAACTTTTGCCTCTGCCGCATAATTATTCAAAGCTTGAATAAAGGGGTGATTCGAAATGTGATCACAATTTTGGTTGAATTTGATTCTCGCCTTAAAACCTCTACGGGCTAAACTTACAGCGCCTTCTGATGCTTGATTAAACGACGTAGACGAATGTGGCAGTGAGTCCAAAAGTACCGCATACCACTTAGAGCCTTCATGAAAAGGTGAAAATATGGTATTAGTTATCTTTATTCGGCTATTCATAGCCAAAACGTCATGTTTATTATGTTCTTTTTCTAGAGCTGTTGCTAAGTGATCTGGTACATGAGAACGTACATGGGAAAGGTGGAGGTTGGTAATATTCAACTCAGCAAGTAATTTACTGATAGTGCGAAATTGATCTACGTACTTTAGATTTGATGATGACGGTCTAGCTTTGTGTGATTTATAGCCATCGACCAATGTAAGACTATCAGAGTAGATTTTAACAGATTCTGGATTAATGCATTCTTTATGCATAATGGCTTTCAAGTTCATTAAGCCGACTAATGCAGCTTGAATTTCACCAGCGCCGGAATCGGGCAGCGTACCACTAGAGCCTGAATAATTTTGAGTTAATGATACACCATTACTAGCGTTATAACTGACCGAGCCAGAAAAAGTAGTGAGCATTAAGTCACTATCAAAAGATGCATCACAAATTATTTTAACTTTTTTGGACACCTTGCCTCCATAAACATCATCCATAATATGATTACCATATATTGATACTGTATAAAAATACAGTGAAATAATATTAATTTAATATTGTTAAAAAAACGTATAAGCCCAACTTTGCGCCGCTGCACTCCCCATGACTGGCATGGGAAGCCAGGAGTATATTTTAAAAAACACATAGGTTGGTATAATCAGCATTATATCAACCTATTATTTTGAGGCAAGGAAGCGGCTAACCTTTACCAGTTATGGTGACACCATAACTAGCGCTTATGAAACATTGGTGACACTTACCTTTCAAGCTTGTTTGTATGGTGACACCATAAGATAGTGCGTTTTTTTGGGGAGAGCTTCTTATGGTGACACCATAAATAAGTGGTGATAATTTTTGTTGGTGGTATTATTGCTTTAGTTAATGCATGGTAACACCATAAGAGGTGGTAAATTGATCGCTGAAAAGTACAAACCAAAAGCTTGGGAATATCACTACAACGCAAAACCTAAAGGCAAGCCCCTTATGCTACTCAACTTTGAAGAGCTTGAGTTGTCTAAATCCTTATTGCTTAAGCACCTAAGTTATGCAGCATATATAGATGACAAAACACTTTATTCATCCTTAATTAATAGTGATAAAGACTTCAGAGAAAGGAATCTATTTGGTATAAGGAAGAGTATTCGGGATATTTTTAACAACACTAAAGGTATTGATTTATCCCATGTAATGGATGGTTTAAACGATGATTTAAATAGAACTTTTAGCAATGAAGGCTGGCGAAAAATACGATTAGAAATATCACAGTTAAAGAAAAGAAATAAAAAAAAGCGCATTGAGTTAAGCGATTACATTATCAATCGTTTGATAGGTTTTAAGGAGGAAAATAAACTTAAAACGTATGAAGAAACCATTGAGCTACTATTAGAACGGGAAGAAATGTATAGAGAGCTAAATAATGAAAAGTAAAAGAAATATTATGTTAGCCAATAACAGGACACTCATTGCAAATATTACTCCTGAAGTAAAAAATGTAAGAGACTCACTATTAGACAACCGTAGCCTATATGAAAATGAGTTAAAGAGTTTATTAAATCAGGCAGAAAATGTATTTGACTCACAAAGAGCTAGCGAATTAGTTAATGCCTTACTAAAAGATTTTGAAAATGATTCCGATGACATCAGCCCTAACACATGGGCATCGATAGTAAACAATTGGAGGATATTCGAACAATGGTGTAAGCGTTCCGGTGTTAATGCATTACCGGCATCAGTGCCTACCTTTATTAACTTCTTAGATGACAAATCAAAATTGTACAAGCCTAACAGTTTGCAGGTATATCGATGGGCCGTAAATACAATGCACCTTGCAGCTGGATTACCTTCACCAACAGAAGCCGTTAAAGTTAAATTCAAAATGAAAGGCATCAAAGCAAAGAAGGCTGCGAGCGGTGAAATGACAGCGCAAGCCACTGCTTTTAGAGAGGTCCATCTTAATGCCCTGGACGAACTTATGGGAGATAGTGATAAATTAATCGATGTCAGAGATTTAGCGTTAATGACCATGGCGTATGAAACTCTTCTTCGAGAATCTGAACTAGCTCGAATTGAATTCAAACACATAGAATATCAATCAGATGGCCGAGCCGTTATCATGATCCCGTTCACAAAGACTAACCAATCAGGTGAAAATGATACCGCAATGATTAGCAGTAAGGCATTAACCATTTTAGATAAATACATGTCGATGGCCGAGTTAGGCGAAAGCGAAATTGCCGAAAAATATGATGATGAAGGAAACGTTCTGCCAAACTACATATTTAAGAAGCTTCTAAAATCCGGTAAGTTAGATATTAATTTTCATGCTCCAATTTCTGGCTATTCTATCGATAAAATATTCAATAAAGCACATAAATTGTTAAAGCTTCACAAATACTCATTAATCAGAAATTCAAAGCCATGGTCCGGCCATTCAGCCCGAGTTGGTGCATGTCAGGACTTGTTGGCGGCTGGCTACTCGCCATTAGAGGTTCAACAGTCTGGTAGGTGGAGTTCAATTGATATGGTGTATCGATATGGTCGAGTAATCTTAGCTGCTGAAAGTGCGATGGCAAAAGCTAGAAACAAACAATGAAACTGCATCAAGAGGCATACGTATGAATAAAATTGAAACGCAATCACTT
This sequence comes from Shewanella sp. MF05913, assembly GCF_059758095.1. NCBI lineage: Bacteria > Pseudomonadati > Pseudomonadota > Gammaproteobacteria > Alteromonadales > Shewanellaceae > Shewanella > Shewanella sp. MF05913. The sequence goes on along the minus strand of NZ_JCAYNT010000016.1, from coordinate 27,018 downwards.
CTTAAGAAATTGCAGGATGCCGGTATAGAGTGCTCAGTAAAAATCCCAACTAATACCGGAGTAGTTCAACGAGTTTGCTCTGATGATGAAATATTGTTGTACCTTGATAACCCAGAGGCTTTATACGCATTGCACTTCAATGTATCTGAAGGTGAATACGCACAATGTATAGCCGAAAATTATTCCGTCAGGTGTGCTGGCCTAACCGTGAAAGGATTTGCATGCCAGGCAATTGTCAAAGGTGGGCATTGTGTTTCACCAGCTGAGTGGGCCGCTTTGAGCGGACAATATTGTGAAGTTCATGGCGATGCAGATTACTGAATAATGCCAGTTTGAACAACAAACAATATTACTGCTTCTAACAAAATACCTCTCGTTAGTCAATACTTGGTGTGCCAATGAAAATTTGAATTTTGAAAACAATTTTAAGTCTGTCTTTTGATTATATTGTGTTTGCAAATTATCAAATGAGGACTGCACATGAATAAAGTACAACAACACGAAATATACAGTGAACTTGAGGTTACCCAGCTATTTTTGGATCTTCTTGAATATGACAGCCAATATCTAACGACTATACTCCAGTTTGACCGCATTATATCCTTAGATAAATTCTGGGATGATAAAGCTGACTCTCTTGCATTGGAGATTATTATGTGGACAATAAAAAAATCTTTAATGGGAAAAGGTATATCGACAATTAAAAAAATTGGGAATGATAAAATAATAATAATTACCGCTAGTAGGAATGCATCTAAATCCAAGCAGGATATAATCAATATAATTTTATCTGATGACATTATCCCCATAGAACATTTAAATGTTGGGCATTTACTCATCACTGATCAGGAAGAACCTTTTTTGATTAAAAATAAAATTACTGATTTCAAATTATCATCATTTACAGATAAGTAATGCTACGGTAGACAGATCCCGTAACAGAGTATTCCATTTTTATATTTGGTTAGAATGATTTAAAGCAGTAAATAGAAAAAACGGACCATTAAGGTCCGTTTTTTATTTTGGAACTAGCTAGCTAATTCACAAGTATTGAAAATTTACCATTCTCATCTTTAGCAACATCCACATTGAAAACAATACCAGGTGTACTATCTCCAAGACTCCCTTTCGCTTCACCTAAGATAACACTCTTAGTATTTGAGATCGTTTGAATCGTTGACGTTAAACTTACTATTGCTTTTGTACCAGCTGGAGCACCGTAGTTGTTAACCCCAATAAGATAGCTACCTTCTTCTAAAACATCTGCATCACACGTTGCATAATAGTGTTCAATTTGGTCGCCTGTTAAATCATCTAAATCTAGATGGCCCATTAAACCAGACTTATTTCGATAGTAAACGTGAGAACCATTAGGCTCAATTACATGCAGGTCAACATCACCTCTAGCGTCCCAATCTAACGTCGCGGTGAACGAACCTAAGAAAGCAGAAGGAAGTTGAACATCTATTAATCTAGATAGCTCAGTATCAATATGACCCAATACTTGTGTACGTGTTTCTAAACCTCTTGCCAGATATGTATCAGAAAACCCATGGCCTGTGACATCAACTAAAACATGTGATAACGGTATGTTTGCTGTGACAGGTGGGACCGTAGAATTACCAAAGGCTCTTAGTCCATTAATAACAACGTCATGATCCGCTAAAACATGAGGGCCATTGACTACTGTTGAAGCTGGAGCAACATGAACTACACTGATATTTTCAGAAGAATAAGATGCCGTATTAAGAGCTGTCTCGTAAGCCTTATTCACAAATAAATTCCCTTGTGAATGGGCCACAAATAATAATTTATATCCATGCGAAGCAAGCGTTTTAAGCTTAATGTTATGCTCGGCATACTCAGTTTGAGTAGGAGGGTTAGCTAAAAAACTACTAAATGCACTAACCAATTCCATCGAAACGTCTGAAGCAAAATCTGTCATCATCCCGTAAACAAGTTCAAAGGGGGCGGTTACAAAATCTAGTGTTCTTCTCCAAATGCCACCAGCATCCGCTGACTCACCGCTTAACATTACCCAAAATAACTCGAAACGCGCTTCCGTGTTAGGTGTGAACTCTTCGGATCTCTGAACGAATACCTCGGCTAAGTCTTCGAGCACACTCCTACCATCGATACCTTTACCTGTAGAATTATAGAAAACTTCGTAAATGATGCTTTGATTATTATATTCACTACCGTAGAGAGTAGATATTTATTAGGCGACAATTAACTTGGCCGGTTCGCGACAACTAGCTTGTCCGGTTTTGGTAAGCTCTAGGCATACATAATTCTTGAGAGATTTATATGCCTGGAAAACCCATAAACCAACCACAGGTTAACCTATATATGTCTTATCGTAATAAACCTAAACAGACTCAATCATCTGCCGCGGCTAAAGCGGGCTTCTCTTCCCGTACAGCCAGACGTATTGATGCTGGCCAGCACAACACCACCAAATTACCACGCCAATACGCGACCAGAAAAGATCCGCTTAATGGTCTTTTTGAACAACATATTGTGCCACTGCTTGAAAATGAACCCTCATTACAGCCCATTACATTATTTGAAAAACTCGAAGAAATCGCACCGGGACAATTTGACCGCGCGCAACTTCGAACTTTGCAACGCCGTATCAAGAAATGGCGAGTCAAATACGGACCTGAACAAGAGGTGATTTTCAGGCAACAGCATACACCTGGAGCGATGGGGATCTCTGATTACACTTGGGCCAACGAATTGAATATCACCCTCGGTGGAACCGCATTTAAACACAAGCTTTATCATTACCGCTTGGTTTTCAGTGGCTGGACTTACGTCGAAGTCATACTCGGCGGTGAAAGTTTTGAATCACTGTCATCAGGGCTGCAAAATGCTTTTTGGCAAAGTGGGGGTGTACCAAAAACTCACCGTACAGATAGCTTAAGCGCCGCCTTTAAAAACCACACTGAAGCTGAAGTTCTGACTGAGCGCTACACCAAACTATGCAAGCATTACGCTGTTAAAGCCACTCGAAACAACAAAGGTGTTGCCCATGAAAATGGCGCAATTGAAGGCCCTAATGGCCATCTAAAACGTAAGATAGAGCAGCAATTGTTATTACGCGACAGCCGTGATTTCACTGATTTAAAGCAATACCGAGATTTCATCGATATCATCGTTGCTAAAATTAATCGTCAATGTCACACCCGTTATCTAGAGGAATGTACGTACTTATCCGCCTTACCCGTCCGTCGAACTCATGACTTTTGTGAGCAGTACGTCAAAGTGACCTCTAGCAGCACTATTTCCATTAAGCGTGTGACGTATTCCGTGCCATCACGGCTTATTGGCGTGACATTACTGGCACACATTTTTGATGACCGGTTAGTGCTTTTCTATGGACATGAAATCACATTAACGTTAGCGCGAATACATACGCAAGGCACAACACGTGGCCGCTCAATAGACTATCAGCACCTTATCCATGCATTGGCTAAGAAGCGGAACGCGTTTAAAGCATCACAACTTAGAGATGACCTTATTCCGAAAGGCGATTTTTGGCAGTTATGGCAAAAACTAACCCATGATGGTGTGACAGATGCAGATTGCCATTATATGGTCGATTTACTGGTCATCGCTGCAAACTATGATTGTGAGGCAGCATTGGGCCGCTTCGCTCTCAGGGCGTTTGAAGCAGGAAAAGTGGTGACGATAGATGAATGTCGCCGCGTTTTCAGCCCCGATACGCTATTTGTCCCCATGATTAATAGTCAACAACATAGCGTATCAAGTTACGACGTACTTCTTGGAGGGCGAAATGGCTAACCCACTGAGCTTACCTTTATTATTAAAAGAGTTACGACTGCCCGCGATAGCAAAAGCTTGGCCAGATATCGCCCTAAAAGCAGTGAAGGAGCAATGGGAGCCCGAGCTATTTCTCGCTCAGTTATGTGAAATAGAGGCCACACACCGACAAGAAATACGCCTAAAACGCTTACTCAAAGAAAGCCAATTACCCATAGGAAAACAACTATCACAGTACGATTTTAGTGAAGTGTCAGGCATTAGTGCCGTTCAAATTAAACATAAAACCAGTGAGCTAGGGTGGTTGAGGCAAGGCCATAATATTTTATTGTTCGGTGCAAGTGGGCTGGGTAAAACCCACATCGCCGCTGCGCTGGGTTATGCGCTTATAGAGCAATCTGTTCGAGTTAAATTCACAACAGGAACCGCGATGGTACAGCACCTACAGAAAGCCCGAGATGGTTTAGGGCTAGAAGATGCACTTAAAAAACTCGATAAATATGAGCTCCTCATTTTGGATGACATTGGTTATGTTAAAAAGAGTGACAGTGAAAGTCAGGTTCTGTTTGAGCTAATCGCACATCGTTATGAGCGCAACAGCTTGGTAATAACGACGAACCAAGTGTTTAGTGAATGGGACAGTATATTTGGCGACAATATGATGACAGTAGCCGTGATTGATCGTCTGGTCCACCACGCAGAGATTTATCAACTTGAGGGAGAAAGTTATCGAAGAAAAGAAGCCATGAAACTCAATGACAAAAGCGGCCAACTTAATTGACGCGGATAGGACAAGCTAGTTGACGCCTAACAGATATTTCAGCTAAACCAAGTTGCGCATCTAAACGAGTGTTACCTACACCATTAAAATATGCCATTGCATAACCAGCACTACCGCATAGAGAATTTTCAATTGGTGCAGCAAAGGCAGATTGAATTGATATAAATACTGATACCAAATAGGCTAATAAAGATTTAGTGTTCATTGGAAGTGGAATCCTTAAAGGCAAGTGTTTTCAGTAGGAAGTGATGAAACGGTTCCATCGAGCTTATGATTATATCTAAGATAATTTTGTGTACGCTCAAAGGTATTTGCCGTGTAAGCCTCTAGAGTCTTACTGTATTTTTTTGTTAATGAAAAATCCTGAAATGTCTTTACAACACAATTCAATGCTTTAGTGCCGTTTTCTGCCGCAATGGTTATTGCATTAGCATCATCGATATCTACAGTTACTTGCTCTTGCATGGATGCAGCCATCTGATTTAACGCTTTTTCTTGTTCTGGTGGAAGATTTTCATTTTTTATAAACTGGTCTATGTCATCACGAATGCCATTGCTATCAGAGTCCACCCCGTAAAGACTATTATCGCGATCAAGTTCAGGTACTACGCCTCTGCGTTCGAGGACAGAGAATGCTTCACTAACATTAGCTATTTGAACTTGCTGTACAGTGATTGTAACGTTGTCTACGGATGTTGCTTGTTCATCATCAGTAGCAGATAGTTGAAACACTAAATCGGTCTGCTCAGTGACTAAGGGGGCTATAAATGATGCTTCTAGACCAATTGGGTTTGATAAAGTCACCGTTGGGCCAGAGATCTGAGTCCATAACGTGGACACAACTGAGCCATCTTCATCGTTTGCGGCCCCTGATAATGTTACTTCCTCTTCTTCCGTGATAGTAAATGAGCTACCGGCTTCTACATTGGGATATAGGTTCGCCTTTGTATCACTGTCTGACCCACAGCCAACTAGCATAAATGATGCTGTAACCATTGCGGAAATCAGCGTAGATTTTTTTAAGTTCATGTTCACCTCTATTTAAATAAATAACTTAATCTTGCGGCTACAAAATATCATGTTATTGTTTTATCACAAGGAATTGAACCACTCTAAGGTCATTTATTGTTAAAAAACGCGGAATATGAGTCTATAAATAGTGTTCTAAACCGAATTTTATTAAGGGGAGACATTTTTATGATGTTTACGACAATCTCTCAAAATAGTTTTAGCATTATGAAATAAAGTTAAGGGGTAAAATTTTGGATCTAAAAATGATTATGGCAGGTAATGCATACAGCGTATTCGCTAATGATAATGAACCTCTAAGCCTAAGACGAAAAGCTGCTGGTACGTTAAAGCTTCAACTTCAATCTTTGGATGAATACCTTGAAGCTGGACCCATAAGGACTGCAGCAATTAAATGTGAATTAACTTATTATAAGGCCAAGTCTTGCAGTCAGTTTGACACACGGTTTAGTCAAGTGGCCATATTGTTACATGAAGCCTGTATAATAAAATTCACTAACATAACTAAGCAAAAGAGTGCTCTCTATCATGCTTAAATACTGGTGAACCTTTCTTTTTTAACTCGCTTTCGCGGACACACCATGCGTAGTTAATCGCATTCAATTCCGCTTTATTATCGCTATTCCTAAGCTCCAAGCGTTCACATTGTTTATCAAGCGTATCTAAACATTTACTGTGTCTAAATTTATACAAATACAATAACTCTAGTTCGGACATGCCTTCAACATCTAAATATTGCAATTAATCTCACCTGTTTTTAATAATCACTGTCAAAACATGAGTCAAAATCAATATCAGAAATATCGTCTGAAAATGATTCATTGAATGTATCATGATACTGATTGGACTCAAACTCATGGAAAATGGGATCTTCTAAAAATTCATCATATCTAGTTTCAATTTCATAATCATCATTATCCTCAAGTGAATCTGTATTGCGGTTGTTTGAGCTGTTGTGTTCAGAATGGTTAACTTGAGGGTGAATTTTCTCATTGCTATCACTATCTCTTAAGTAGGCATAGTCAAAAACAAAGTAAATTATTACTGCAATAGTTAACTTGGGATAGGGAAGTAATTCTAAAAGTGATTCCATACAAATTCCAACATAATTTCATTTAATTAATTCTACTATAGGGTTTTCGAGGTACAAGGAATTGAATGTATTTTATTCACTTCAGCGTTTTTCCAAAACCGATATGTTCATATAGGGCTAAACCTTTAACCTACTTGAACAGATATACTTAATTAATCAATGGTTCTTAACCATAAATCTTTCCTGCTGCATATTGCCAGTACATTTATATTTTAGATGACTAGTTTGAGCACTAAAAACCGTAGCTACCAAGTCAAGATGTCGAGATTAGGTAGTAATGCCAGATAATTCAGTGAAGATGACGTATTTGAGCACTAAAAGGGTTGGGAACTACAATAAGATGTCGAGTTTAGGTAGTAAGGTCGTGCGGTATTAAAGGCTCAAATGGCAAGGGCTTTGGCCATGATGTCGAGTTTGAGTAGTAAAATATTGCTGTATTCAACACTAAACTGGCATGGCTTGGACCAAGATGTTGAGTTTAGGTAGTAAAGGAGAGTGGATTTATCGTCAAGATGTCGAATTTAGGTAGTAAAAGAGAGGCCGATTTAGCGTCAAGATGTCGAATTTAGGTAGTAAAACAACCATCTTTTGATATAGATGTCGAGTTTAGGCACTAAAACCTGTCAGTGATGAGTAAAGATGACGTATTTGAGCACCAAAACACTGCGGTATGAGTCAAATGCAGATTTAAGGTAGTAAAGATGTCGTGTTTGAGCACTAAAAATCGGATTAAACAGCAAAGATGTCGAGTTTGAGTAGTAAAACCGGTAATGCATCAGGTCAAGGTGACATGTATGAACACTAGTGAGAGTTAATTACTTACGATTTATTCTATGTATAACTTTATTTATTAGCACTTTAAGTTGATCATGTTACTACCCGATGCTGATCATTCATGTGTTTATGACATGAAACAAAAGGTCTAAAAAGTTTTAATTGTTGATAACTAAGGTTTTTTTACTGCCTTATATAGATCTTGTTCAAATAAATGTGCATAAACCTGTTGATAAGAAAATCAGCCATCTGAATGATGGTGCTCTATATTGATCATTATTGATACTCTTTGTTGATCATATTGATACTCGCATTTGATCGGTATGCTACCTAATGTGATTGTTGATAGCACCTTTACTTGATCTAAGTTTGGTGTAAGGTACTGAAACAAAAGTGTTATATATAACCCCCCTTACCCTTTTCATAACCCCTTTATAAGAGATAAAGATCATCCTATTACCTAAGTGATAGGTACTTAATGCTTAAACTATTCAAATAGAATGGACATTCGCAAGTATAAAATATCCAGAATGGTCGAGATAAATAACTTATAAATTCAAAAAAGATCTGGATTGGGTAGTAATGGATCAAATTAAGGCACTAACAATGCTAGGCCCTATTTGTTATCGTAGTTCCAAATAGAAACTCTGGGTTATCTCATGGAAAACAGATTGGCAACTGAAAACTCAAATTGTCTTTTACTTGAAGATGACGAATGTTATCAACAACAACTTGATCTGTTTTCCCTTGTCGATGCACCAGAAAAACAACTCATCAAAGGCAAATATGTTAGGGCCCCCTATTCAAATAGCATAGGAACAATTGATTTAATCCCGAGGTTTAAACGAGGGGAAAACGCGATTGTACCTGTTAGCGAATTGGTAGGTAAAAAGCTTAAACTAGAAAATAGATATCGTATTGGTAGAAATGAACTAGTATGCCAAATACAACCAGCAGTTATTGAGCGAACCGTAAACGGTGAAAAAATTGAATTCTATGCATATCCTGGAGATCGTGAAGAGCTTACCGAAAAGCTGTTGTTTTTAATAGCGAGTAATAGGGGGCTAAGTAAGATACGAATGCCTGGCGGTGTTGACCGTTTTGGTATTTATTTCTCACTCTATGAAATTCGTGAGGAATTAAAAAAAATTGGCAAAACGAGATCGTATGATGTCATCCGTGAATCGCTAATTGTAATCCGAGATTCACGAACAAATATTTCTCAAATTGATGGAACAAGAAGTATCACTATTACACATGATATTTTTGCTGATGCGATTCTTGAGGTTTCAGGTTCTGGTAGAGGTAGAGACAGATGTTCCATTACATTTAGTGATTACGTGATTGAACAGATCCAATTACTTAACTATAGGCAATATCCATTCGCATCTATAAATTCTCATCCAAATCCACTTAGTAGATTTATACACAGTTATCTAACAAATAACTGGACGAACGCAGCAAACGGGGTGACACGACAGCTATTCGTCAATGAAGTATTCGCTGCTTTTGGTAAGGATCATTTAACTGACGCTGTAAAACGTAGAGATATGCGAGCTGGGCTTGCAATTTTAGTCAAAGCCGGTTGGTTTACAAATGTACCATATTCACAGAAAACACTAAAAAATGGTAAGCATGAGCATTATTATGAGCTAACGCCTACTGAGGTTTTTGTAGAAGAAGTGATCCGAGCAAATGCTAAAAAGAAAGGGTTGCGAATAATAGATGAAAAAGTACGCAACGATCCTGAATTTTCGCTGCCTAATCAAAAAGGCCGTTTGTCTGCAGACTTAAAGTAGTAGTTTATCAAGGGCCATTGTAATCGCGTTTTTTATAATCCGGTAGTTACATACCTATTTGTTAAAGACTTTATTGTTTATCAATATTAACCGAATTGAATCAATTTGATACCATTTGAGGAAAGAGCACAGTATAACGAACAGTGTTTGTTTTCTCGGGTGCATTTCCCTTTAATGGTTTTAAAAACTAGTGATTCGTTCCCTATATCACAGTGTAGTTGACCTAATTGAACAGATGCGCTAGTTTAATCAATGGTACTTAAACAAAGCTCGTACCTGCCGAATAGGCAGCTAAAAATATTCACAAAAAATTAAGTACCTTCCTGCCGAATAGGCAGTTGCAAATCGAACTAGCCTCGCATAAGCGGGGCTTTTTCTTGCTTGTCGTTACATATTAACTCTCGCTTATGCCGCTCACAATGCGGCAATAAGCTTCTCTGTTTGCACTATCAATAATGTAAAGGCACGATTACCGCTATTATTACTAATTTTTGCGGTTAATTATTGACGGAAGACATTTAGTTGATGACGAATTTGGATGTAAGTTAGTAGCCAAAAAGGATGAAGATTAAGCGGCTTAAAGCGTTCAATCGCTGAAGAAAGCGCTATATGATTTAGCTGTTTTTTGAGGTGCGATTCGCCCTGGCATCAAGCGTACTTCTGACCCAATCTGATTTGGTCAATCCTTCTGCTTTTGCTGCAAGCTCATAGCTATCGAGCTGATCTTGAGTTATTTGGATTACTCCAAGTCGCTGATCTTTCTTTTCGCTTGCAGGTTTTGGCGGTGCGCCGCGCTTAGGTTTTATCTTGTTCATACCGAGCATTATTACACGTGTAATAAGGCTTGACAATACGATTTATTTTGATAAGTTTAATACACGTGTATTAATTTATTTTAGGATACTGATATATGGCAAATTCTGAGCAAGTAGTAAGTTTTCTCAATCAACAAATAGAGCTAAACACTGGCAAGAGCAATATCAATTTGGTCAAGCCGTATGAAGAAGCTAAAGCCTTGATTCGCTATCTAGAAAAGCGAGTAAAAACCTTAGATAAATCTATTGTTGAAGAAATTGAAAATCGAGATCACTGGGAAGAACGAGCATCAAAATTGGCGTATGCTGTTGGAGAGCATTTCGGTAAGTCAGTAGGCGAGCATTCTAGTGCTAACTGCCCGATTAATAATGCACATGAGCTGCTAAACTAGAAGCTGGATACCGATTATATTGAAACATTCATTATGCTTGCCGACGAAAGTTTTCTGTTGGGCCTAGCAAAGGCAAGCTCGATAAAAACGCTTTGCAAAAATCAATAGATGATATTCATTTACAACTTTCTTTGATAGCGACTATAAGTAGAGATATGTATGTCAGAAATCGACTTAAGAATTAATTTAGCAACAAAGAAAGCCATTATACATAGTGTTGCTTGTGAGAAGTTTATTATGAATGACGATCTTAAAAGCGCTATAGAATATTGCATAAAACAAGGCATAGAAGCCCCTCAGTGTTCACTCACAGCCAAATCTGAAAATGCAGATAAAATGCGGTTAATAGCTGAACGGATGTTATCTGAGTCAAAGTGGTGGACTAGAAGGTTAAAGGGTCAAGCAATGATGCAATTTGAAAGCGAAAAAATTGCTAAGGGGCTTGTTACTAATTGTATATCGGACGAATCGTTTAAGCATTATAAAGCTAACACGCGTTAGGATACATCATGAATCGGGAATACGTAGTATTCAATAATAAAGTTTTTTGGAAGGTTACTGTTCAACTTTTGTTAATTGGATATACATCAATATCAGGATTGGGCTTTGGATTGCTTTCTGTCGTTGGGCAGTATGATATTGACCTAAAGATATCGGATTTTGTTCATCCCCTTTTGTGGTTATTTCCCGCTATCGTAGCTCCAATTTTGGGGTTGGTTAAAGAAAGAAATAGTCACTGTCCGCAGCGCAAATCCTTTGCATAAAGTTGGTGACTTGCAGGTTCTGTTGGAAATCGAGGTCTTAATAATATAAGTAGTAGGAAACATCATGCAATCGCTGCCCAACGTCAAAAAGCCATGCGCTCAATGCCCGTTTAGAAAAGACAGCTTAAAAGGTTGGCTTGGTGGTGAACGTATGGAAGAAATATTGAATCAAGACTCTTTTATCTGTCATAAAAAGAAACACTTGCAATGTGCTGGACACATGCTGATTAATGGTACTGATAACGGCTTTGTAAGGTTGGCAAATCGGCTAAACATTAATCTGGAATTATCAGGTCAAGAATTGGTGTTTGATACGCGAGAAAAATGCGTTTCTCACCACGAATTTGGATAGAGGAAACAGTATGTTCAAGGGAATTTTGTTGTGCCTGTATATATTTACATCACTCATTGGTGGATTTATTTACCACGACACACTCGCAACTGAGAACCCCTGGTTAGGTTCGCTTATTGGATTTTGCCTAGGAAGTTTTGCTTACTTCGTTGCTTTGAAGCCAGGTGCCGAATTATTATTTTCTATCGAACGGTAATGATGAAGGAATAAATAGGTGCATTTTCTTATCATTAACAGTTAGTTTTAAGTATTTACTGAGAAGCTTCATATCCCACAGTGATTTTTAGCTAAACGAAATATTAAATTATAATCTATATCTGGAGGTTTTTATGTTAATTCGTTGTGTTTTGCTAATGCTTACTTTGTTTGCAAATACTTTGCTCGCGGCTGGTGGTGGGGGTGGAGAGCCTGAATATGTTGTAAATATCGTAAAGGTAAAATCGGTATATGATGGGGATACATTTAGAGGTTACTTTGATGAAAAAAAGCAGGAACCTATTCGTATTAAAGGTGTAGATACCGCTGAAATTAAAGGTAAATGTGAAGCTGAAATAGCTAAAGCATATGCAGCTAGAGATTTTTTAAAAGCTACTTTGGTTAATGCCACACAAATTCAGTTGGTGGAGCCGAGTAGAGATAAGTTTAATCGTGTTCTAGCTCAGGTATTGGTGGATGGTAGAGATCTAGCAACGTTAATCATTGAGTCTGGTCACGGTCGTGTCTGGGCTGGTAGAAGAGAAAGTTGGTGCAATTAAAACAGATGAAGCGATGATTTTTCGCTTCAAATATCTCACGCTACATTCTTATTTTTTATTTCTAATCGCTCTCCAAGCGAGTTTAACATTTCAACTTCTCCGTTTAAGACCGCAACGATAATTTTGTCTATTTTAAAGTCTCTTGGGATTATGACCCTCCCAGCACTGCTAACTTCCATATCATATAGAACTTCTATCTGAAGCTTAATGGCTAGTTCGCTTGGATAGTAGAGCACTGTAATAGTTTGAGTATGCATTACTTAATGTTCTCGCAGTTGATAGTTTTATTGCCTGGGTAATTTAAATATGTATTTACTAACCGAATATCGTATTTAGACGTGCCACCCATCAAATTTGGAAGGTTAATTGTTGCTAATTTTATTCTGTTATGGTCCTCGCATTGTTTTTTTAAGTCGCCATTTGGGAATAATGTGAAATCTGTTAACTTTACATGATTCAACTCATGATATAGAAATACTAGTAGGGCATTCTTATCATCAAACACAAATGGCGATAGTTTTATTTCAAATTGTCCTGCAACTAGATTAGCTTCTGCATAAAACGAGCGCGGATTACTTAATAGCGGTCCCAACAAATATGGGTAGTCGAAAACGACATATTTGACATCGGAAATTCCGCACAATTTGTTATCAAAATAACAAATGTCGTCCAGCGCGGTTGTTAGCATCTGTTCATTTTGAGGGCTCACGTTCAATGTATTGGAGTCTGATATCACATTTTGTAGATAAATAGAAAATGCTATGAAAAGTATTGTGAATGTAACAATACTAAGAGCCATTTTAGAAAACAGCTCGAAGTATTTTACTTTAAAGACTTTAATTCGCATATGGGCTGCTGATTTCAGGAATATCAATTAGAAATGAAGCACTACCTATTTTGCCATCTGCAGGATAAACATCTATCTGAATGCTCCCATCATCCCTTGCAATGGAACTAAATTGAATAGTCTGCCCTGCAGACACCCTTTGCCCATCAACAATAACATCATATTTAGCATCCGTTCTTAAAGTAAAATATACATTCTGTGGACCGGAAGCTAAATGTCCTTCCCCTGTTCTTAAGGGTCCAGTTTGAACAATTGAGACCGATTCACCTAAATTATTTTTAATCGATTGCTGAGCTGATAGCGTATTAATTGAGCTTAACTTAAGTAGATTAGGAGGCTGATATGTGAAACTAACCGTTTTTTGCGAAACGTTTTGATATTCATCCATGGCTACTACAGTCAATTGATAAGAGTCACCAGACTCGAGCGATGGATAAATCCTGGGGTACTCTAGGGCGTAATTATTTTCAGCTATAAGTCTGGTCGCTAAATAAACATTATCGCTTGCAGGCCCCCCTTTAAGTTGTGCTGAAACGATTGAGTAGTTAGATATATCAGAAACATTGATCGATAATTCACTTAAACCTATTATCTCTGTAAATGATTCGTTGTTAGCATTAAAAATTTTTATCGTAGGGGCTTGTCTATCACTTTTGTAATCACCTACCTGTTCCGTTGTAATGTTCCCATATGTGTCTTGGGCCACCAGCTGTAATGTAAAATCACCATCTGGTATTTGAGTCAGGTCAAAAGAATATTCATAACTCGTTCCATTTCTCAATGCGGTTGCTGCTGATAACTTAAGTCCATTGCCGTAAACTAAATTAGTTGATTTTAGACTCAATCTATCAAAATATGCACCGGCTCCAGGTTGCTCTACCTTTGTGTATACTTTTTTACCCACTTGGTCATATATAACATCGTAAATAATCGGCTTATATAGTGCGTTCCATGTAACCTCACCCCATGTAGGGTTTGATAGGAGTTCAGGGGTTGAAATCCCCATTGAGTAAATCGCAAAATTCCCATGTAAATATCCGGTTGTGCCGTCTTTTAAAGTAGCATTAAAAGCGCCTTCACAGGATGTTTCACCAGCAGGGATTATACATGAGGAACCATGCACAGCTCTTTGTTCATAAGGTCTCGCTTCACCAGTAATGCGATATTTAGTGATAGTTAATGGTAGCTGGGAAACTTGATACATGATGTTTGAATTAGCTGTTATCCATTCATTCGTTGTCTCAACATAATATTGAACTGTCTTCAATACTGGAGTAGCAGGTGCCGAATCATCTAATGTTAATGAGTAACCTATGCCCCCACCGCTCCATTCACCGAAATTAACCCAGCGAAAGTAATTTCCGTTTGTGTTGCCGAAAGGAGCCGAGGCTACAATGTAGATGTTATCAGCGTCTTCACCGACTATCGTATTTGTTCCTAAGGCATTTGTTAAATATATACCGCCTTGCCTTTGTCCTGACCAGTTATTCTTAGGCAATTTGAATGCCATCTGAATTGGGTTGGTTTTAACCGCACTGCCAGCAACATATGGAATAAAACCTTCTAATCCAGGGCCTAGTACGTTGCTCGAACCAGGCTCGAAATACCCCAGTAAACCTGGTGCGTCAGTTACATTGTCATACATCATATCTTTAGTTGGTAACGTGACAGTATTTCCAGCCATATCAGTGGCGGTGACTGTCATAGTGAAAACGGTATCAAGGTCAGACCTAGGAAACAATCCAGAGTTATATTGAAGAAATGCATATCCATTCGCGCTATCGTAAGTAAAATTACCGCTTTTTATAAGAGCGCCTGTTGGATCTGTCATTTTGTATTTAATATCTTTAATGCCTGATACTGGGTCGCTAATGTCTAAAATACGAATATCAGCGACTTCAGAACCACCTCTACCCAGTAACCAAGTTGCTGAAGTTGTACCAGCAATCCGTCCATATGAGCCATGGCCAGTAGCATACCAATCTCCGAATAATGGCCCTGATTTATCAATCGAATACTCTTTACTTTCAGAGCTAATAGTCTCGTTATTGATGTCTAACAATTCAACCTTATATAAGTAATTCCCATCTGTTGGCATCAGTTTTGACTTAATTGATTTTCCATAGAATTCTCTACCCATAAAAGCAATACGGTCAGAAACACCTATTACTGTAGATGTTATGGAGTCTAAAGTTGCGCCATTATTATCGGTAATTGTTAATTTAACCTTTCTGTCCAAGCCTGCAGAAACCACGAAATTAATCTCTGTGTTTGGGTTGAGATATTTTTCGCTGAATGCTACTTCTTTAATAACAGAGCTCCCTGATTCAAGAAATGAATACCCTTCTACTCCAGCATTCGATGAGATAGATGGTAAGAACATTAAAAGCCCAAACGATATTTTTTTTAGTTGCATTACTGACCACCATATATAGAGTTTATTTTTGGAATATCTACCAAAAATGCTGCCTTTCCAATTGCGCCACTTACCGCTGGGTATACTGGTTCGTCAATCTGACCTAGCGAATTTACAAGCAGTTTAATTGCAACGGTTTGTCCTGGATTAATCGTTATACCGCTAACTATCACCGGAAAACTTGCATCTTGCCTTAATGTTACAATGGCATCCTGCTCACCGGAGGCCAATTGACCATCATTGGTTCGAAGCGGCTCTGTGACTATTCGTGATATCGCAACGTTATTTGAATCTAATATCTTTTGGTTGAGAGCTAAGGCTGACAACTGCTCTAGTCGAACCAAATTTGGAGGGATATAGGTAAAAGACATTGTTTTCGACGACTCATTTTTTGCTGTGTCACTAATAACAACTGTTAGTAAGTAGCTTTCATTATCTTCAAGTGATGGGAAAATACGTGGGTATTCTAGCCCAAAAGTTGATTCAGATATTTTTCGAGTCGCAAGTGATACTGAATCAGATGTGGGTCCACCAGAAAGTAGAGCAGACTCTACATTTATTGTACTTTGGTCTTGTACATCAATAACAATTGACTCGAGCCCCACAAGCGGTTGGTCACCAATAATATCAGCGCCTGATTCAGCATTTCTGAAACTGATAACAGGTTTTGTTTTATCGTTTACAAAGTCCGTTAAAATGCTTTTTCGTGACTCATTACCGTAACTATCGATAACAACTGCTTCGACATTTAAAGTCCCTTCTGGAAGCATATTTAATGAGAACGTTGCCAAATATCGGTTGTAATCGGTAGCTATTGTCGTATCTGCATTTAATCGAGTTGTCGTGTTGTTGTTAGTCACATCCAAATGGAACCCAGTAGTTAGCCACATACCGGACCGCCAATCGTTTGTTCTGTCTTGATCTAATACTGAAACGAGTATTTGTGAATCTTTAACCTCAACATTAGAGATTTCTGATGGGTTAAAGTCCCAATATGTATATAAATAACTCATATGCATACTGAACACGCCATCATGGATACCATTAACAGTAGATTGTAGATAGTAAGGGTATGGAGAATAACCCCTGCCAGATAAATAAGGTATGTTGACATCCATTTCGCAGCTAGTAGAACCTGGTGGGATTAGGCATGAACCAAAGCCATCTAAAATTGCCTTTTGTTCATAGTTTCTCGATTTTGCATGTCCTCTAACTTTTGATACCGTCATTTTTTTTGGAGTGCTTAGATTATTGGAATTGCTCCAGTTTCCGTCACTCTTCATGTATTCCACTACAGGGTTCAAATTCTCTGGCCCTGCTTCAATATTCTCGGCCAAGACAACATTTGGAATCGTTGAGTAAAAGACTGAATAAAAACCGCCTGCCGTAAGATAAACCCAATATGTATACGCTGCAGGGTTGGTTATTGTTATCTCGTTAAATACATAATCACCATCGCGTTCGCCAGGTGTTGTCCACCCATACTCCGTACCGCTGTACTGGACGAAATCGGCAGCTAAACGCTTAAGTCTAAATTTAGTAGGGTTCTCAAAGACGGTCATTCCACTTTTATAAGGCTCCCAGGCACCTCCTATGGGGTTCCAGACATCACTTATCTCTACAGAGTAGTTATTGTTGTCAATCGAAGACACCCGAGTCATTTCAGAGAAGTTTCCAGCCTTATCGAAAACTCTGAAACCTACGTTATATTTTGTTTTATTTATCGGAAATAATTGGCTTGGGAAAGAAGTTACCTGCGCTTTTTTTGCAGATGAGTCGAATAATGCTGGGGTAGAAATCGATGGAGTGCTTTTATCTACAGGTTGAGCGATAAATTCAGCATGACTAATACCAGACCCATTTTCATTGTCGGATAACCCACTTACAGAAAATTCTTTAAAGTTATGTTTACCAAATACATTTATTGATCCGCTAGCAAAGGAGTTAAATAAATAGTTGAATGATGTGCTTATAGATGGGGCTGTGGTGTCAACAAATACAGGTTGCTGCCAAATATCAATAACTTGGTTACTTACCGATAAAAGGGAAACCTTTAAAGTATACTCACCGTCAGAGTTAAAAGGTATAGGGATCTTTTTCCCGTAAAACTCTTTACTCTTAAAGCTAATCCGGTCGCCAATATCAATCACTGCAGAATCAGAGGTAAATACAAGTGAAGACCCACTTAATAACTCTATCCGTATTTTTCTATCTAATCCTCCAGAAACAACTACTTCCACGTTTCCATTTGGGTTGAGATAATCAACTGTGTTAGCTGTTAAATTAATATCATTTCCATTTGGATTTTTGAACTGAAACCCCTCAATGGCAGCTAAAGTTGGAGTTGAAATAATCAATCCAATTAGAAGCAAGCTCGATCTTATGCTGTATTTTCTGTTCATAACCACTTACTCTGTCGGTATAATGAAATGTGTTATTGATGATTGTACCAGATAATGTGATACTTAAAAGTCTAAATAACGAACAGCTTAGAACATAGGTGGTAGTATGAGATATTTAGGTTTTATGATGTGTAGCTTTAGTCTGGTTTTATCTTATGTAGCTCAATCAAATGAGGTAGATTTAGATTATTTATCATGGACGAAAAACCAAGACGAAATGGGATTAATAAGCGGTTGTGGTAAAGGTCTTGTTGGGATATCTGCGAAGCAGCATGCACTAATTAATGCACTGAAAATAAAGAGAAAATCAAATTGGGTTTCTGGTAATGAAACGCATACACCTGCTGGATATAGAATCGAAATGAAATCGGCGTATGCGATAGACGCGAGTGTTGAAATTGTCAGCGAAATTAAATTTATTGATCTTACTTGCGTTTCAATTAGAACAGAAAAATAGCACTTTTTAACTTCAAAGTAATTTTTTTAGCTTTTGATTTGTTGGTGGTTTCATAGGCAAAAAAAGAATCACCTGTTTCAGTTATCATATAGACCTTCCAGTTAGCTGCCTGGCTATCAAACACCAACTCAACGTCTCTTAACGCCCCGATGTATTCGGCTGTATTAGTTATACTACAAACTATTGGAAATCTGAGCTGAGAGTAGAAGGTATGGTTGAGCTCATCTATGTAGATATTAGTGCTAAAGCCAAATGGTAATAGTGACCCTATAAGCAAATAGTAACTGACGGGCCAAATTTCAAGTTGATTCACGAGATTAACTGACAGAGAGCAAATCCCAAAAATAAGACATGAAAGCGATAATAACAAAACCGGCATTGGTAGTGTAAATGTGCTTAATTTTTTTACTAGCTTTCCATCGACTATATCGAAATTCATTTTAATGTCTCACATTGCCTTTATGGTTTTATGCAATTTACTGCAGACGAAAATTTTCACCGCAGATCATAACACAATGCGTGGTAATCGTAAGAGTTTTCGATTATATTCGCTTTGTTACTTACTGACTGACGACCCAAGGACCATTCGGGAATATATGGAAGAGATCAAACACATTTGTTTTAGAGCGTTGGATGAGGGTAATAGATGTGTCGTGGTTATGGATAAAGTAAGCATTAGCAACCCCAGTATCGAGCATTATTGGGTTAAAGTGACCACTGAAACCGAAACCAATCCAAGGCATGTGCTTACTACAGTGCCCAGTAGTACATTAAATAGAAAAGAGGCGCTAAGTTGGGTCGATAAGATAAAATCTTATGACCCTAGGATAGAGAGCGTTGGGGATGGTCGGGTAGAGTTAGTTTAGGTAGATTTCTTTGCTAACATTTTAGATATAAGCTTTAGAACAATTTCTGGAGATAAGTTGCTGTAATTTCTCATGTAAATATCTATAGCATATAGGGATAATGATAAAGCATCATCTAAACTTATAGGAACTGCGACGGCTGGTTTGCCTCCTTCTGTTAAATTGATAAAGAAATTATTAGCTTGATTTTCAATTTTCATGGATTTATTTTTTTGAGCACCATGATTTTTAAACTCTGCTTTTTGAATCATACCCACTAATACCCCTATAAAATATGGGATTTCTGAGCGAGTGAGCTGCAAAATGATTTTTTGATTCCATTGATAATTACGCTTTACACCTTCTGTGGCACGAGCGCCTTCAATTGTTAAAGTATGATACTCCTCTGTTTTGGTTTTCGTGGCCACTACAGTTAAAGCAGATTTAGTGCCATATATGCAGACATTTTTCTCAAACTGTCTATCTAGCTGAGGTTCTGGAAAAAATGCTGATTCATTACTCTGTTGATTAAAATCGCCTTCTGACCTAGCTTGATTGTATGAGTGACCACTTTTCTGGCTATATGGAGTATTCATGACTTAACCTTGATTTTGAAATTTAACCTATTTTTCCACAGTTTATTTTTGCCACAAGGATTTGAACTAATTTTTTCATAAGCTTGCAGAAATTTTTTTTTATGGAATGATAATTGAAACCAATTTCAGAGAGACAAAATGAAGTTAATTAATGATAACAATACTTCTGCACGACAGGTTCTAACGATGTTAACCAAAGCCTCGGTTGAAATAATATCGAATGATGATATCGGAGTTAACGCTAACAATTTTGTATTACTGAACATAGTTAGTGACAGAAATAATTTTGCACCAATAATTATTGCTGATTTTATGATGCCCTTACTGAGTAAAACAATCATTAAAAACCGCCAATCGCCTCCTGAAGCTATAAACTCTATCGTCAACATTCTTTCTCATTCGATAAGGGGCTTTGATGTCAATGCGATGGGTATTGCGTTTTATCTAAATGGTCACCTAAACGTAATTACTGAATCGAATAATGGTGTTAGGTTAGCAAAATTAATGACCTTTGATATCTCACCTGATGAAATCAAGACCGGTTTAACCAGAGATATACAGCCTCCAGAAGGTAAAGGTATGTTCTTCCCTGAACATTTTGATGAATTGGATTCCGATGGTATAAAAGAGGTTCAAATGCTGAAGAAAGTTTTCGCTTCCGTATTTGAAAATGAGTTTGATCATGAAGAAGTAGGTGATGTGCCAATTAAAAAGTTACTACATTAATGAACTCACTTTGTTAACCGATAATAGTTAGCCCCCTCGCAAGGACACTCTACTAAAAAAGGTTTTTTACACCAAAGGCAAACCTGTTCTGGATTGCCTTTACCTTTCTTTACCTTTCTTTTATTTCTCTTACTGACATGCCTCATAAAAATACCTTAATATATAAAATCTACTCTTCTATCAGCTCCCAAATTTGATAAGCCATCGATTGAAGAATATGAGTCACCATATGAAACGACACTGATCTGCTCTGGATTAACACCTAAGGTCATTAGAGCTGAGGCCACATTGGAAGCTCGTCTTTCGCCCAGCCATAAATTATATTCAGCGTCTCCATTTAAATCAGCAAAACCGGCTAACATTACTCTGGCTTCCGGTGTCGCTTTTAGAAACATCGCATTTGTATCTATTACTGAGTTTGCACCAGATTTAAGGTATGAAGAATTATGCTCGAAAAGTATTCTAGATCTTTTGGGCGATCTATTTATAATTTGATGAGATTCTGCATTGAATACTGCTGATATAGCTTTTGAGTAGTCGTCAGCAATAACGGTAACTTTAGGTTCTGAGCTAATAGCAAGTGCAAGTTGTTTATATATCTGCCTGTATGCTAGTAGATCCTTTTCAGCCCCTGTATTTAACGCTTCTGACTCAGCTTGTTTAGTTAAATATTCAAGCTCAGGAATGGAAAGCTCGACCGGTACAGTGTTTTTTGTAAAATTAGTAAAAGGGGTAGTTTTTAGGTTATAATTTTTAGACAGAATACTTTCAGTATAATTCTCGTTGTTTGCACAAGATGCTAATAAAACAGTACATAACGCTATTGATAAATTCCGCACTTTCGCCCCCTAAAACGCACTTCGTTGTAGGTGAAGTATAAGGTTGATATCTGTTCAATGCAATCGGTAGAGTTCCCACAATAGGTTTTGTAAGAATGATTAACAATGATAGTTTCGATGAGATACTTAAAGCTCAGTGGGAAACACTAAAAAAATGTATATCTATTATGCAGAATGAAATTTGCACAAATGAGTGTCTTGCTAGCTATTATTATAGCTTACCTCCTATGCTTGCTTCTTTTGAAAAGCAGATGATCGAGAAAATCCCAGTAATACGATATGAGGGGAAAAAGGCTGTTTACCTTTCAAGCTCCTCATTTATAAAGTTTTTTATTATGCCTGAATGGTCTAGTAAGATGTCTCAAAGATATCCAGGAGTGATTCAGTTCAAAAAACAGTACAGCCAGACTATTGGTAAGATGCTAAGCGATGTCAATGATGCTAAGCGAGAACTGTCAAATACCATTGATTTAATACCAACTCAGAGAGCTAAACGGGCATCAATAGACCGATTAATGCTTTACTCATCGACTAAAGCTATATTAAGAATTATTTCAGTTTTGGATGACAATTCAGATGATCTTACTAAGGTTACATTCCATTGGAACCACAGACCCAATGTTAGAAAAATAACTGCTCAAGCAGCTATTTCACAGCTCAAACTGATGAAGAACAAACCTAATGGTAACTGTTCGCAAGCAATGTGGAACCGAAAGATAGATATAAGCATAGATAAATTATTGCAATTACCAATGGGTAGTACATTGCGTATCAAGCGACCTACAAAGGCGCAACCAATGGTCAATATCCGATCTGAAAGCAATGGCTGGATGCAGTTTACCGCAGCATTACCAATCATAATATTTTCAGATAGAGAAATTGAGTATGAGCACCTTACTACTTATGACAGTATGTACCGGAGAACAACAAGGAATGATTCTATTTTGGGTGATGAGCGTTTTATAGAGCAATTGCCGATTTATCTCGTAATTGAGAGTGATAGGCAATAATCGCCGGATATCCTCCAGAATTATGAACAACAAAATTGTGAGTTAACAACTTTATCGTGTACTATATTACAATTACAAACTAATGCACTTTAGATAACTCATAGCGTTATGGTGAGTTTAAAACACGCGAAAATGACTTTATTTTGAGGTAAATATGAATATTAATAAAAAAACTCAAAATTATGACGATAATATTGATACACCAGAACTTGTACCAAACCTAGAATCCGTGGTCGTTTCAAATAGAATAAATGATAGAGCTACAAAACTAGCTACGTATGCTGAATGCGCTATCTACGCTAGAGCATGTGGTATTGAGACTATGAGGCAATGGTTCGATTACCATAGAGTTAAAGAAGGTGGAAAACCTAGACCCCCAGGAATCCCTGGTGATCCTAGTAACCAGTACCGTGATGAATGGAACGGGTGGCCTAAATTCTTAGGTACAAATAACGTTGCCTCGGCTCACTTATTTGATACGGCAATGACCTTAGATGATGCTAAGAAATGGTTTGTTGAAAATGAAATACAAACTGTTAAACAATTTCGCGAGCTATGTTCGAGTGGCTTAAGGCCGCCAACAATACCAGCCTGCCCAGAAAAGTTTTATAATGTTAAATATTCCGAACTACTAGCCCCTAAATCTGACCGGTATTTGAGTTTTGAAGATGCGAGGAGTTTTGTTCATAGATTTGAATTTAATGATTATTTGGAGTTCCGCGCCTATAAAAGGGAGCATCCTGATCAGTTTAAGAAGATTCCAAGCAGTCCTGACAGGGTGTATATGAAATCATCGCCGCCTGAATGGACTTCTTGGCCAGATTTTTTAGGTTACAATCGAATCACTCGCACCCGATTAGATAATTAATAATAAAGCCACTTTTTAGTGGCTTTATTATTACTAAATATTAGAACATTGATTTATTGGGTAAATTAAACTTAATAGTTAAGTTCATTGATTTAGGTTCTGCACCTTTAGCAAAGTAGTTACACTCTCCTTTGCGAATGTGAATTGAGGGCACCCGTACTTCATTTTTTACTGAACCCTGCCGATTAATTGTTCTTTCACTATCCAGTACGGGCGTCCTTTTTTTAGACCAATCACTAAATTTAATTAGTTCGCAAACTCGTATGTCGTTTACCCAAATCTCTATGCTGGCGTTTTCTAGTAGCGATAAAGCTCCTCTTAGTACGCAATCAAAGTTAGCATCACACTCGAGTTTTTGACCATCTTTGCTCCACGGTGAAACATCTGCTGTTCTTATGCGCTGTAAATCACTATAAAACCCAGTATCGCAGATACCAACCAACAAGAGCCCTGGGCGATCCTTAATAACCAAACCAACATTTTTTGCTGTTGGAAACTCGTAAGTGGAAATTCCGCTGTTGGAATTTGGCCTATAATAATAAGAGTCTGGATATTCCGTCCTTGGGTTTGGGCTATAACCCTCTATTTTCATGTCTAAATACATCTTGCTAAATACCGGACCACAACCATTGGTGCCAGGGGCAGGCATAGCGTTGCTTTTAGTCAAAATCTGTTCGTACAATAAAGAATTTAGTACCTTTGCGCTGTTGAAATTTGACGTAATCTTTAACTTAAAGTAATCACCAGCCGTTTCCGAAGACGGTTTGAAAACTGAGGTATCTATTTCTCTCTGAAGTTTTTTTAAAATATTTGTTGCCAAATCCTTGGCTTCATCAGCTAGAACATGGGGATCATGGTCCTTAATAGCTTCCAAAGGAGCATGCTGTGATATTGATACTTCACCTGGATATGTATTGCTTCTTAGTCTTAAAATTGATTCAGAACCACTTATGATTGCGTTCACATAATCATTGACAGTTGAGGTTGAAGCACTACCTTCTTTTGACCTCATTCTTTGATAATTTGCGAGTAAAAGAACTGAATTATGTAAAACGCCCTCGATAGACTCATTAATATATTTTTTATACTCAACTATATCTATTTCCATTGCAATTACACTTTTAACACAAATAGTTAGAGGTGAGTCACATTTGATAGTGCGTTGTTCATCTAAATGATGGGATACGGCATAGGAGTTAACTAACATGTGTTGTAGCTCTACACCAATTGCACTTTGCTTTAACTCATGACTAGCTAATTGCTCCAACAATGTTGTTACAGCCATAAATTCACTGAACAATCTAGCGTCGTTTGCAGAATCAAATTCGGTTAGTCGGTATTCATAAGCATTTGATAAATTTACTGCAAATAGATAGTTTTGAAATGTAATAGTAACAGCAAGGATTATCCATTTAATGATTTTCATTTCTTACAACCTTGTTTTTTATAGTTAACTGTTGTATTTGTTTTTTGGTCATAGGGATTACTACAGTTCTATTTTTACTATTAAAAACAGTCTGGATACTGTTCTTTACCTCTATGGCATGATCGTCAACCATAACACTGCTCAACATCATGTACTGGTCTATGTAAGACTTATTATATAGATAATTAAACTTTATGACTTGCTCATGCCTAGTAATAGGTATGTATGCCCTTTCATCTGCATCAAACTGTAGCTCAATTGAACTATTTTTAAATACAAGTTTATATGATTGAATCAGTTTATTTGTGATAGCAAGAGTTTGTAAGTTATACCATCCCATCCTGGTTAACTCATTCTTTGTGGTCGTTGAAACTGATTTTGAAACCTCATTGTCCGTTACACTCAAAAACCTAGTTTCTGTTAGTGAATCTAGATATTCCTGCTTGCTATTTGACGGGTCATTAAGAGCTCTATATTTATTAATCGTTAATGCCACCCACTGAGATTTCGACGTCTGAGGGCTTATATCGATACTAACGTTTGATGACACTGTAAAACAAAATGAGATTTGATGTTCACAGGGGGAGAAGTTGGTAACTGATTTAGTGCGCCGTAAATCAAAATTACTATCAAGTAATAAAATTTGTTTTAGCTCTTTATCATCTAAACTAGTAACAACCCCTAGGTCTAGATGTGTCTCTTTAATGTAACGTATTGCTTTTTTTATTGCATCTTGCTCAGCGTTTTTAACTGCGATTTTTTTGGATTCATATAATGAGATTCCACCATCAATTCTAAAGAAAGCATAGCCATCAAATGTGATGGCTACCGAGCTACTTGCAATAAATAAGGGTGATAAAATTACGAATAATAATACTTTTCTCAATTTGACACCCTTCTTCATTTTATAAAAACTTAGCTTTTATTTCGCCAAAATGAGCTTCACCGACGTTATTAAAAAAATCCAAATTTGATTTTACATAACCCCCAAACTTCGCGTCTATACTAACCAATGCTGGTGGCATTATAGTGTTAGACTCTAGACCTAAGTATGAACATACAGCCAGAAAGAGGTATGTGTAGCCGATCATTTTCATAAGTAGAGACATAGTTTACCCTTTCATAATTACATTGTTACTTTGCTGGAGGCCAGTATCATTATTTGGACCCAAATCTGAGCTTGGACCTTGCAATACTAAACCGGCTGGTAAACTTATTGAGCTACTGTTTACATGTGAATTTTTTGAAGACATAGCAGAACGCATACTCCAACCTTCAGCTTGTGCTACATCAAAGTTCGTAGACAGGGCCGAAGAATTGTACATTTCATTACTTGCTGCGGCGGTTGAAGCATTTTTACTTTCAACCTCTACTACTTTTATCTCAACCTTCTCACCAAAGTTAGATGCCAATTGAGATTGGTTCGTGTCACCTATACTCTGTTTGCTAGGAACTACGCTATCACTACTTTGTGTGGCTGCAAGGTTTTGACTTAAAATATTATTATCATTTGATTGTAAAACCGTGTTACCTGTCTCTTGACTGCTCCCCCCAACCTGAGTGATAGAGGTAGGCCCTTGTTCAGCACTCATTAACCTAACTTGATTTTCTTCTTTAACTGGTTGATCAGCGTTCGCGGTTTGTGTCTGCTGGCCTGGTTGTACCGGATCAATACCCGCAACGTCTGCAGTGGTTGTACCCGCTAAACTTTGAGGTGCCTCATTGGTGTTGTTCGCTGCTGCCGTCGATATGCCATTGTTAACATTAGTGGTCGTAGCCTGCTCTGGCTTAGCCAGTTCACCCGTTGTTTGCTCAGTTTTAGCGGGTTGTTCAGCGTTCGCGGTTTGTGTCTGCTGGGCAGGTTGAACCGGAGCTTGAACCGGAGCTACTGGCGTGGTTTGTGCCGGAGCAATACCCGCAACGCCTGCAGTGGTTGTACCCGCTAAACTTTGAGGTGCCTCATTGGTGTTGTTTGCTGCCGCAGTCACTATGCCATTGTTAGCATTAGTGGTCGTAGCCTGCTCTGGCTTAGCCAGTTCACCCGTTGTTTGCTCAGTTTTAGCGGGTTGTTCAGCGTTCGCGGTTTGTGTCTGCTGGGCAGGTTGAACCGGAGCTTGAGCCGGAGCTACTGGCGTGGTTTGTGCCGGAGCAATACCCGCAACGCCTGCAGTGGTTGTACCCGCTAAACTTTGAGGTGCCTCATTGGTGTTGTTTGCTGCCGCAGTCACTATGCCATTGTTAGCATT
>NZ_JCAYNT010000015.1:0-125637 GCF_059758095.1 Shewanella sp. MF05913 | reverse complement strand
GGGTCATCAATGTTCGAAAAGTACTTGAATAGCTGTAGTTGCGACATGGGTTAACTCACTTCTTACTAAAAAGAAGTATAAGATCACAAACTTAAGTCAAGGTAAAGCTTCGTGATCTTGCCCTGAGGGCTTTGTTTATACCACAGAGATAATTACCGTTATAAAGCAATCCAGGTGGCTTTTAATTCGGTGTATTTATCAAATGCATGTAATGACTTATCGCGGCCATTGCCTGACTGTTTATAACCACCAAAGGGTGCGGTCATGTCGCCGCCATCGTAGTGATTAATCCACACCATACCACTGCGCAATGCTTTAGCGGTTTTATGTGCCTTGCTTAAGTTTGAGGTCCAAACCCCTGCGGCTAAACCGTAAATGGTGTCGTTAGCAATCTTAATCGCTTCTTCCATACCATCAAATTCGATTACCGATAATACTGGGCCAAAAATCTCTTCGCTGGCGATGCGCATGTCATTTTTAACATTACTGAAAATCGTTGGCTGTACATACATACCGCCCGTTTCTGCCATCACTTGCTTACCACCTGTCATTAATGTAGCACCTTGCTCGCTACCGGTTTTAATGTAGTTAAGCACATTGGTCAGTTGTTGTTGGTCAACCATCGCGCCACAGGTAGTCGCAGGGTCTAGTGGATGACCCGGTTGCCAGCCTTGCATTTCTTCAATGATAAGCTGAATTAATTCATCTTTTACGCCCGACTCAACCAATAAACGCGATCCTGCGGTGCAGACTTCACCCTGGTTAAAAGCAATGGCGACGGCTGCGGCTTCTGCAGCGGCTTTTAAATCTGGCGCATCGTTAAACACAATATTAGGGCTCTTGCCACCCGCTTCTAACCACACGCGTTTCATGTTCGACTCGCCGGCATAAATCATCAACTGTTTAGCAATTTTGGTTGAACCGGTAAACACCAACGTATCGACGTCCATGTGCAAGGCTAATGCTTTGCCCACGGTATGACCAAAACCAGGCAGTACGTTTAATACGCCTGCAGGAATACCCGCTTCGAGGGCTAATTGCGCCATACGAATAGCGGTTAACGGTGACTTTTCAGACGGTTTTAAAATGACACTATTACCCGTTGCAAGCGATGGTCCAAGCTTCCAGCAGGCCATAATCATTGGGAAGTTCCACGGTACAATCGCTGCGACAACACCTACCGCTTCGCGGGTGATCATGCCGATTTCGTTGTGTGCGGTTGGAGCAATTTCATCGTAAATTTTATCAATGGCTTCACCAGACCAACGAATTGCGCGTGCTGCGCCAACCACATCTACACCTTTTGAGTGTTGAATAGGTTTACCCATGTCTAACGTTTCAAGTAATGCCATTTCATCAGCGTTGGCTTCAAGTAAATCGGCAAACTTAATCATTACCTCTTTACGTTTAACCGGCGGTAAATTTGCCCAGGTACCGGCTTCAAATACTTCACGTGCATTGGCAACAGCCGCATTTGCATCGACTAAGTCACAGCTAGCCACTTTAACTAATACGCGGCCATCGATTGGGCTAATACAATCAAAGGTGTCGCCAGACGCGGCTGATTGATATTTACCATTGATGAAGGCATTTCCGTTAATTTGCAAACTGGCTGCCAGTGCTTCCCAATCGCTACGACTTGTTGGAGTACTCATTGTGACCTCGAAATAATAAATGGATTGATAAGCATCGCGCCATGTGATGCCAAATAAGGATTTTTGTGTCGTTGCTTAATGAAAAATCGACACGGTTATATTACTGAATATTGTCACCTGATGATGCTTAACAGCAAGCTGTTTTCAATATATTTTACAAAACAGGTACATTTAGTTTAAATAAATGCACAAAACGCTTTAACGTTCATTATTTTTGACATAGCATAGCAAATATTCGTCACTCATAATTTAACCATTATGAGATGAAACAACAACCCACTTGTTACCAATGCAGAGTCGAAATATGAGCGAATATCAGCACAAAGGAACTGGCGATTTATCGCAAACATGGCCAAATATGGATCATTATTGGATGCCGTTTACTGCCAATAAACAATTCAAAACCAATCCGCGGCTATTAGTGTCGGCGCAAGGAATGTATTACACCGACATTGCAGGTAACAAGGTGCTCGATGCGACTGCGGGGTTATGGTGCTGTAATGCCGGCCATGGCAGAGCGGAAATATCCGAGGCAGTCAGTAAGCAAATTAACCAAATGGACTATGCGCCCTCGTTTCAAATGGGTCATCCACTGGCGTTTGAGTTAGCCCATAAATTGAGTCAAATGAGCCCTGACGGATTAGACCATGTGTTTTTTACCAATTCAGGCTCTGAATCAGTTGATACCGCCCTCAAAATGGCCCTTTGCTATCATCGTGCCAATGGCCAAGCTAGTCGCACACGCTTTATTGGCCGCGAACTGGGCTATCACGGCGTCGGCTTTGGCGGTATTTCTGTTGGCGGCATTAGTAATAATCGTAAAACCTTTAGCCAACAGCTGTTACAAGGTGTTGATCATCTTCCCCACACACTCGACATTACTAATAATGCCTTTAGTCATGGCCTGCCGCCACACGGTTTAGACAAGGCTGAAGTGCTTGAACAATTGATTACCTTACACGGCGCCGAAAACATTGCCGCCGTCATCGTTGAACCTATGTCTGGCTCTGCTGGGGTTATTTTACCGCCACAGGGATACCTTAAACGGTTGCGAGAAATCACCCAGAAGCACGGTATTTTACTGATATTTGATGAAGTGATCACCGGTTTTGGCCGCCTAGGTGCCGCCTTTGCCAGTGAACGCTGGCAAGTCACCCCAGACATGATTACCACAGCGAAAGCCATTAACAATGGCGCGATCCCAATGGGCGCGGTATTTGTGAGTAATACCATTCACGACACCTGCATGGACGGCCCTGACGAATTAATAGAATTTTTCCATGGCTACACTTATTCGGGCCATCCTGTAGCTGCAGCGTCAGCTTTAGCAACCTTGTCGATTTATGAAAACGAACAGCTGTTTGAGCGCGCAAAAAATCTTGAAACTTACTTTGAGCAAGCTGTACATAGCCTCAAAGGCCTACCCAACGTAATTGATATTCGTAACACCGGACTAGTGGCAGGCATTCAATTTGCTCCGAGCGACAAAGGCGTGGGTAAACGCGGCTATGGCATATTTGACCATTGTTTTAGAAACGGCGCATTAGTTCGCGCAACGGCCGACATCATTGCACTGTCGCCGCCATTGATTATCGAGAAATCGCAAATAGATGACATGGTAAATCACCTTACCGATGCCATTCACGCCGTGGGATAACCCATTTAACAACAAGGACAGAGTTCATGCTTAATATCAGCCATTTTGTGAATGGGCAACACACCCAAGCAAGCCAACGTACACAAACAATTTACGACCCCGCCACAGGTGAAGCTCGTGGTCTCGTGTCATTAGCCAGTCAAGATGACGTAGCCAATGCCATTAGTGCTGCTAAAACCGCATTTGAAACCTGGTCGCAAGTGACGCCACTGAATCGTGCTCGCGTGTTATTTAAATTTAAAGCGTTGGTGGAACAGCATGTCGATAAATTAGCCGAATTGATTACCCTAGAGCATGGCAAAGTGCTCGATGATGCCAAAGGCGAAATTACCAGAGGCTTAGAAGTGGTTGAATTTGCCTGCGGTATTCCGCACTTATTAAAAGGTGAGCACACTCAGCAAGTGGGTGGTGGTGTTGATGCATGGTCGGTCAATCAAGCATTAGGAGTCGTGGCGGGGATTGCACCGTTTAACTTCCCAGTGATGGTGCCCATGTGGATGTTCCCGATTGCCATTGCCTGTGGTAACACCTTTATTATGAAACCCTCAGAAAAAGACCCCAGCTCAGTGATGTTTATGGCCGAGTTACTTAAGCAAGCCGGGCTTCCTGATGGGGTATTTAATGTGGTTAATGGTGATAAAGAAGCGGTCGATGCGCTACTAACCCACTCTGATATTAAAGCGGTTAGCTTTGTTGGCTCGACTCCTATTGCAGAGTATATCTATGCCACAGCATCAGCCCACGGCAAGCGAGTGCAAGCGTTGGGCGGTGCTAAAAATCACATGTTATTAATGCCTGATGCTGATTTAGATCAAGCTGTTAATGCATTAATGGGTGCAGCATATGGTAGTGCCGGTGAACGTTGTATGGCCATTTCGGTGGTATTGGCGGTGGGTGATATCGGCGACAAACTGGTCGATAAATTATTACCGCAGATTAGTGCATTAAAGGTCGGCAGCGGCATCACCCCTGAGATGGACATGGGACCGCTGATTTCGGCGCAGCATTTAGCCAAAGTACGTGACTATGTTGACGCTGGCATTAATGAGGGCGCTAAATTGGTTGTCGATGGCCGCAACATCAGCATCAGCGACCACCAGCAAGGTTACTTTTTAGGTGCATGTTTGTTTGACCATGTCACCCCACAAATGAGCATTTACCAACAAGAGATATTTGGCCCAGTGTTGGCCATTGTACGAGTAGACACCTATGCCGAAGCATTAGCGCTCATTAACCAACATGAGTTTGGTAATGGCACTGCAATATTTACTCAAAGCGGCCAGGCTGCGCGGCATTTTTGCCACCATGTTGAAGTGGGCATGGTTGGGGTGAATGTGCCAATCCCGGTGCCAATGGCTTTTCATAGCTTTGGCGGTTGGAAACGATCACTATTTGGTCCACTACATATGCATGGCCCAGATGGCGTGCGTTTTTATACTAAACGCAAAGCCATTACTGCTCGTTGGCCGCAAGCAAAAGCCGACTCCAACGAGCCTTCGGCGTTCATTATGCCCACCATGAAATAAGGTCACATTATGAGTAAACACATTGGCGACATTACCTTATTTAGCGATCAAACTACCGAGGTTGAGTCGTATCACTTAGCAGATGAAAAAAGAATAACGGCTAACCCGCTGCAGTCGGTACAAAATCATTTTGAAAGCCCGTGCAAGCAATTCAACGTTGGCGTGTGGCAAAGTGAAGCTGGCAGCTGGAATGTGAGCTACAGCGAATATGAGTATTGCGATATTCTCGAAGGCTGCAGCATCATTACCGACAGTCAGGGCAACAGTTTAACGGTCAAGGTAGGCGATAAATTTGTTATTCCCGCAGGCTTTATCGGCACGTGGGAAGTGATTGAGCATTGTAAAAAAATTTACGTTATGTTTGAGCAACAGCTTTAATAACCATAACGTTTAACCGCCATGCGGTACAGACAGAACCTAACGGTTTTGCTTCTGATAAGTGGCATTAGTGGTCGCAGAGTGCCTAAACACCAGCGACTGCATTTTATGTAAATGGAGATAATATCGTGTCGAAAACATTTAAAAGAACGCGAATTGCACTGTTAAGCGGATTAACATTATCAGCTACCCTACTGGCTCCGCTAGCGACGGCAGAAGTCTCTGGCGCAGTGAGCGTAACCAATGATTACCGCTTCCGTGGTGTATCACAAACCGCTGGCGACCCTGCGCTACAAGGCAATATCGATTGGAGCCATGACAGTGGCTTTTTTGTTGGCGCCTGGGGCAGTAACGTCGATTTTGACGAACCTGGCTACAACGGCCCTGACGTCGAAATAGATTTGTATGCCGGTTACTATGGTGAGATTAACGATGACACCAGCTATGACTTAACCTTGTACCGTTATAATTATCCTGGAGACAGCGAGCTCGACTATTTAGAAGTGAGCGCAGGCATCGACTTTAATGGTTTTAGAGCCGCTTACTGGTTTACTAACGACTATGGCGGAAGTGATCTCGATTTACATTACACCGAGATTAATTATGCTTGGGAATTTACCGAGAATTGGAGTCTAGACCTTCATTACGGTTATAACTTTGGTGACGCTATCGATGATGGCGAAGGCTTTGACAGTTATTCAGACTACTCTATTGGTGTCTCAACCGAGTTTAGCGGCATTGCGGTTTCTGTTGCGTACCTGGACACCGACATTGATGGGGATAATGAAACCAACTCTGGCGTTTATAAAAACTCTGGCACCTTATTGGCCAGTGTTAGCTACGCGTTTTAAGTAAAAGCCAGCTTATCGATAATTTGGTTTGTCGCATTAACCTAAAAACCGCCTTTGAGCGGTTTTTTTATTGGCATATAAAAAGCACCAGTTTTATGTCGCTTATACGGAGCATTGGTTATTATACCTATTCGCATAAATAAGTGACTACTCATTGTAATGGTCACATAAACGTCCGGCGTTTTTTGATTAAGGCGTCGCTATGAGGTCATGGTTGTTCCCTTTCAAATAGCGAGAACGCTGAGCAAAAAACGCGGAATGGTATTATACCAATTCTATTAATTATGTGACCAATCAGAGTCACTCAGATTGTTCAGTTTGAGGCGCATTGTTGAAATAATGGTTATTCCCTTTTAAGGCAATACAACAAAGAAATGAACGGTCTGAGTGTCTCCTGTAAGGCGGGTTTCTGTGTCTTCCATGCTGCTTAATAGCATTTTGACGTACGACTGCATGGATGCAGAAGGTAGAGCAACGCAGGAGCTGTTGCCGAGAACAACTATGTCTACAATTCTATTACTTGCCTAGAAGACACAGAACTCCCGCTGAATGACCAGATAATTAATGGAATTGGTATTAGTATTCGATCTTGCGCATAAATTTCAACAAAATAGCGTTGCATCCCTAATCGACTAGCGTATCTTAATCTTATAGCAAGTATACCCAAACAACCTGAAGATGCTCGATTTCAGCAAGAATTTACACGCGTTTAGGCAAGGCATTGATTGCGGGTAATGGTCGTTCCCTTTCCAAAATCAGCTAAATTAACATAAGCCGCAGCATAAACACGTGTAAAACTTGCCCTTTGGGAGTATCACCGTGTTCCCACTACGTTGTTGCGCTAATTTATAAGGTACCTACATTACCGCATTAACGCGCCTAGTATTGAAAACACGGTGAAGCTCTGAAACACGGATCTTCAAGTTGATTGGGTATATAACAATTACACGGCACAAAGGAGCACGCTATGGTAGATACCATCATTAAAATTTTGGTGATTGTTGGATTGATTTTTCTCGCGTATAAACTCATTTTTAGCAGCAGTAGTGGCTTAACCATTTTTGAAATGCATTTTAAAGACGGCAAGCTCAGCAACCATAAAGGCAAAATTCCAGAACGTTTTGAACGAGAAACCCGTGCCATTGCTAAATCAAACAAACTGACCTGCACCATTAGAGCTGAAAAGTCAGGCCATGTGCGCCTGCACGTATCTGCCAACGTGGGTGATAATTTAACTCAGCAAATTCGTAATCAATTCCCGTTTGAGTATTACGATAAAAAACAGCAAGACTCATCAAAATTGAAAGGCTAGTCATGTTCAGCAGAAACTGCCGGCCATTAACAAAAAATGGACTCAATTGAGTCCATTTTTTGTTAAAGCTGCGAAGATTAATCGGCTTGCTTTGAAATCACTAAGGTCACCTGTGCAACGGTAACACCAAACTTAATAATATCGCTTTTGTTAATAATGGTATTGGGGTCAACCAAAAACATCCAATCGTCAAAATGGACTTCATATTCACTGCCATCGACAGGCAATAACATGTCGTAGCGCCAACGCAGTGCACTGCCACGAGATTCACCTTGCGCAATGCCTAAAATATCATTAGCTGTACCTTGATATGTGCCATTTCCTTTATCGATAATGGTCCACACTCGGGTTTGTTTTTCACCATCATCATAGACAAACCACTCATTGATAACGCCTTGTTTACCTTGTGGTGTATCTTTCCATTGGGCTTCCATAATAACGGTAAACTTACGGGTCACTTTGCCAGAAAAATCTTGTACAACACCTGCGGCCGTTAATTTGCCATCAAAAAACTGAGCTAAATCCAGCTTAGGATTGGTGTCGGCATAGTCGTCAATTGATGCAGATGAACACGACATTGCACCCAAGGCAAAAAGTGCAAATATGGCGCTATGTCGCAATGACTTTTTCCAGGTTGTGACGTTCAATAAATGGGTCAATTTAGATAACATAATTCAGCCTTAATCGTATTTAATTCATGCCAATGAGTTGCAGGCGCAGTTTAGGCCGGCTAGTGTTTTCGGATAACCAAATCGCCAAAAAGTCAGCAGGGAACTGCACATTACTCACTTGAAAATAAGGTTTATCATTAAATAAAAACTCAGCTTGAGTGGCGGTATTGACCATAAAGGTTAATCGGTCACCCTCTTTCACATCGGGCCATGCTTTGGCTAATTGTTCGCGATACTCATTAATTTGTTGTTCAGGTATCCCTAAGTGTTGCCATTGGTCGACGGTGGCATCAATTAAATCTTCTGCTTCAATATTACGGTGATATTCAATCTCAAGTTTTAACGGCAATTGATTAGCCTGATATTTACCGTCACTTGAGTACAGCTTGGCACTGTAGATGTCGAACCACATCATGCTCATACTCGCCGAACCGACCTGACGCATGGTTAAATTGGATGATGATTGATCAGGTGTTGATAGCTCTGATGTTGATAGCTCTGATGTTGATAAAAGTGACGCTTGAACATCGTTGATTTCTATCGCATCTTGATTTGCCATCGCATCACCCATGCTCAGGGTCAAAATAACCATGACGACAGTGGCACCGACTACGCCAAACAGTAACTCCACCAGCCATTGATAAGCACTGCGGGTAACATTAACCGCCTCATTTACCGTTTTCATTGCCGACTCTCCTGAGTAAGATCCGCAGTGTATTCACCGCGACTTATTAACAACAATACGGGAAACAACACACTCCAGATCACTAGCAGCACAATGCCACTGACCCATTGCCCATGTGGCAATAACACTGCACCAAATTCTGCACCTGCGACATAACTTAAGGTACCGAACACACCGCCAAACAGGGCTTGCCAAAACACAGAAACCTTTTGAAAAAACACTAGGCTGTATCTGAGGCTTAATGCAAATGCGAGCCAAAGCAGTGCCAGCCAATACGGTGTCTCGGCAAACACAAATACGCCAAACAAGGTTAATGCGGTGTCGACACTCATGCCAATCACTGCGCACAGACACATAAGCTGCAGATCTTGTCGTGGCGCTTGAGATAAAAGAAAATGACCTAGTATGAGTAAAATAGACAACAAAACAAGCTGGTTACCGGCAAGCACTCCGGCCCACCACACCAATTGAAAAGATAACGCATTTAGGAAAATAAATAGCTTTGGATTAGGCATAACTACCTCGTCGCACAAGCAAGGTTGCTCGCAGGATGCGAGCAACGCATAAGGGACATGATTACAAGCGGTATTGTGGTCTTACTGCAACTAAATGCACCGTACTGGTTGTGCGCTCTAAAAAGCCACCTTCACAGTAACTTAAGTAGAACTTCCACATGCGGATAAAATCATCGCCGTAGTTTAAGGCTTTAATCTTGTCGTAAGCGGCATCAAAATTTTCATGCCAGTGCTTTAATGTACGAGCATAGTCTTTGCCCATATCACTCACAGACCAGGTGACCATGTCGGTCTTTTTGGCAATGTGTTTGGTCATTTCGCTAACCGAAGGCAGACAACCGCCGGGGAAAATATAACGCTGAATAAAATCAACACTTTTACGGTAGCTATTGTAGCGCTGGTCGGCAATGGTAATGGCCTGAATGAGCATACGCCCATTAGGTTTTAATAAGTGTTGTAGCTTTTCAAAAAAGCCACCCAAGTATTCATGCCCTACCGCTTCAATCATTTCAATCGAGACGACGCGGTCATATTCTCCGGTGAGCAGTCGATAATCTTGTTTAAGCAAAGTGATCTTGTCTTCTAGGCCTTCTTGCTTAACGCGTGCTACGGCATAGTCATATTGCGCATCTGAAATCGTTGTGGTTGTGACATTCACGCCAAAATGCTTGGCTGCATATATCGCGAGTGCGCCCCAACCTGTGCCAACTTCTAATAGTGTTTGCCCAGGCGTTAAATCCAAACGTTCGCAAATGGTGTGCAACTTGTGTATTTGCGCCTCATCCAAAGTACTGTCGTCAGCCGGGTATAACGCACTTGAGTACATCATTTCTGGGTCTAAAAACTGCTGATACATGTCATTACCTAAATCGTAATGCGCCAAAATATTGCGTTTAGAACCCGCTTCAGAATTTCGATTTAATACATGCTTTAAACGACTAACACCATTACTCAACCACGAAAAATAACGCTCAATGTTGTCGAGTAATGCTAAGTTGCGCGCAAATACTTGCACGACTTTGGTTAAATCTGGGCTGCACCAGTGACCTTGTATATAGGCTTCACCGGCACCAATTGAGCCACCAAACACCACCTGACGGTAAAAATTAGGGTGCATGACTTGCATCGTTGCATGGATATCACTTTTAATATCGCCAAACTCTGCCGTCTGGTTGCAGTCAACAATCGTTAAATGACCTTCTGCAAGATGTGCGAGTGCACGTAATAAAATTTTTCTTGCCAGACTGTCTGATAAACCAGCTTGAGCCATGCTACTTTCTGTGGCTGTATTTTCCATTTTTTGTCTCCAGTTCATCACTGCGTAGGCTATATCGCCTTATTCACAGTCAATACGTTGCGTCAGTCCATTTGGTTTACAATTGTTTTGCTGACTTGTTAACCATGTTGATTAGATGGCTTGGTCGGCTGTTTACTCACGAAGGGAATACGTTTAACAAACAGCTTGAGTGCTTGCCAGTAAATACCCAACATAATGCTGGCTGTCATAAGCGGAAAATGCAGCATAAACTGCCGCACACTTTTCGCGCTTATGTCTTGGCGTTTAAGTACCACACCGGCATCAAATAATTTATCGTTGTTGGCGTTGCGATTTTCAATAGTCACTTTTAAAAACTTAGCGGGCGCGGTAATTCGCCATAAATAGTGCATGTCTAAATTCATAAATGGTGACACATGGAACACCTTGTCGGTGTGAGTGGTATTAGCGATGTCGACAAGATAACAATGGCGTTCATTCCAGGGTGTGTTGCTCACTTCTGCCAACATATAAACCATTTCGTCATGGTGATAACAAAAGTAAAAATTAACGGGACTAAAATAAAGACCACAATGGCGAATTTGTCCCGAAAAAATCACTCTGTCACATTGCTGGCTCGCGCCTAAATGTTTAATTGTGGCTAATACCCGTTGCTTTAATGCCCGAGCATCATCGCCATGACAAGCAGGAGTCAAGACTAACGCGTCAGAAAATTGCTTATCCAATTCATTTAAATAATCGCTAGGCTTAAATTTTAATGGCGTAAATCGATCAGTCGAAAAAAGTTTACTGGTCGCGCATATGGCATCCACTTCGTCTAAATCAATCGCCATCATCGCCAACTTGTAGCCAAAACTGTGCACTTTAGGCACATGGCGACGATGGCTGACAGTGCCAGTATAAATACCGCTATGTAAGCTCTGTGGCGATGAAGTTAGCGTCATAAAGCGATCCCAAATAAATTGCACACGTCGACAGCACTGCGCACGCCATCTTCATGAAAACCATTGTGCCAATAGGCACCCGCATAATAAGTATGACGTTTACCATTAATTAGCGATTTTTTAGCTTGTGATTTCATGCTGGCATCATTAAACACCGGGTGCGCATAATTAAATTTACGCAAAATTTTTGATTCGTCAATCAAATCAGTTTGATTGAGTGTCACACAAAATGTAGGTGCGTCTTTGGGTAGGCACTGCAAGATATTCATGTTGTAGGTCACACTTGCTGGACGCTGAGCGATATCTAACTCATTTTCACCATCGAGGCGATAGTTCCAACTGGCCCAGGCCGCTTTGCGTTTAGGTAATACGTTAATGTCGGTGTGTAACACCACTTCATTATTTTGATAGGCCATCGGCGCTAATATTTCTGTTTCATCCTGGCTTGGGTCGGTCAGCATGGCGAGTGCTTGATCGCTATGGCACGTCAACACCACATCATCAAACTGTTGCCACTCACCATTTAAGACTTGAATTTGCACGCCTTCGTCATTGCGCTTAATTCCTGTCACCGGCGAATTAAGGTGTATACGCTCTTTAAACGGCGCGGTTAATGCCGGAATATAACTGCGTGAGCCGCCTTCAAGCACATACCATTGTGGGCGGTCGTTAATGTTGAGCAAACCGTGGTGTTGAAAAAATCGAATAAAAAACCTCAATGAAAAACCGCGCATATCTTCAATGCTGGCCGACCAAATCGCGGCGCCCATTGGCAAGATGTAATGCTCACAAAAAAAGGCAGAAAAATCATTTTGATCAAGGTATTCACCCAACGTAGTGCTTGGGTATTTGTCGGCTTCGTAAATCGCTTTACAGCCATTGTTAAAACGCACTATTTCGCCAAGGAATTTGTAAAAACTGGGGCGAAATAAATTACGACGCTGGGCAAACAAACTCCATAAATTATGGCCGTTATATTCAAGTCCAGTAATGGCATTATTAACGCTAAAACTCATCTCGGTCGGCATAGACTTAACATTGAGTTGCGCCATGAGTTTTTCAAAACGAGGGTAAGTGCGGTCATTA
Source organism: Shewanella sp. MF05913 (assembly GCF_059758095.1). Taxonomy (NCBI): domain Bacteria; kingdom Pseudomonadati; phylum Pseudomonadota; class Gammaproteobacteria; order Alteromonadales; family Shewanellaceae; genus Shewanella; species Shewanella sp. MF05913. The sequence continues at coordinate 113,081 of NZ_JCAYNT010000015.1, read as the reverse complement.
AAGACAATAAAACCGGTATCAATCGCATATTGCTTACCAGCAACTTCAACATCTACAGTGGCGGTATGGCCACCAATGTAATCGTTAGCCTCAAAAACAGTCACCTTATGTTGACGGCTCAATAAGTGTGCGCAAGTTAAGCCTGAAATGCCTGTACCAATCACGGCGATGTTTTTCATTTAATAATCCTTGGAGTACGCTATCAAATCATTTTCAGAGTAATTTATTAACTGATTAATTAGACTTTTTTGCCAATAAAGACACTAATAATGACTCGGGTAACAGTGACGCTAATTTAAGTAACCAGGTAAATTTACCTGGAAAGTGAATTTCTTTTCGCTGATTGTTCATGCCATTAAAAATCGCCACTGCGGCTTGCTGGGCTGTAATTTGCATTGGCATCGCAAAATCGTTTTTATCGGTGAGTGGCGTTTTAACAAATCCTGGGCAAATCACGCTAACGCCAATATCGTGCTCGGCTAAGTCAACCCGTAAACTGCGGCCTAAATAACTAATCGCGGCTTTTGATGCGCCATACGCTTCAGCGCGAGGAAACGGTAAATAGGTTGCGCTTGAACTCATTAATCCAAGCTGTGCGCCACTGCTGAGTAACGGTAAGAAATGCTCCAGACAATAGCCCATGGCAACCACGTTGGTGTTTATTACCCGCGCAAACAATGCTGAGTCAAAATGCAATGCATCGTCGATGTACTCGCAACTGCCGGCATTGAGTATCACGTGCTGTAGCTGCCAGTGGTTATCAAGCAGCAACTGCTTAAGCTCAGTCGCTGCAGCTTGCACTTGGGCATTGTCGGTAATATCAAACTCAAGCGCGGTAGCACCGTTGATTTTTTGCAGTGCATCGCGGTTACGACCACAGGCAATAACCGCCATACCTTTGCTGATATAGTGTTCAGCTAACGCCAAACCAATGCCGGAGCTGGCGCCAGTAATTAATACAGCAGGTGATTTTGCGGTTGTCATGACCATTATTTTGCTGCTCTGTTTTTTAGCAATCCGATTAAACCGCCTAAAAAAGGCACTTGCTCATAAAGCATTTGACCTAAATCAAAGTAGTCTCGGTGAGCGTAAATTTTGTCATCAAATTTAAGCTGCGACATGCCTTCAACGTGGATTGTTTGACCTTTATTAAGCTTGGGATGCGAATAAGCCATAGTCCAATATAATGCTGCCTGGCTGTTGTTATGGCTCACAACTACCTCGTTAATATCAAACTCGATGTGAGTGACATTAAGGTACATATTGGCAAAATATTGAGTGAGATCGTTAATACCACTGACTTGATGCATGGGGTCGCGAAACATAATGTCGTCTCGATACACTTGGCGCAGTAAAAACAAATTATCTTTATTAAGCTGCTGATACATATCAATAAAGGCATCAACAATAGCAGGATGACCATTACTAGGGTTGGTATTTTCGCCCTTTAACGGTTTTGATGAAATATCAACTATCGACTGTGCGCTTTGCATTAACAGACTCCTATTACGCCATTACGGTACCTTAAGCAAACACATATACAACAATGCCTTATATCACAATAAGATAAAAGTGTTTCATGCAGCTAAAGCAATACTAATTCAATTACATGTTGATACGAAATAAGGCAAAATGCAGATCACTATGGTAGGTAAAAAGCAAAACGCCCAAGCTAAGCTTGGGCGTTTGTCATTCAATGGCTCAACAAAACAAATTAATAGCCGGTTTTTGCTACCGGTTGCCAATGTTTATCGACCTCTTCTTTAATAAAGGCTTGTTTCGCTTTAATGGCGTCAGCTTCAATAAATCCGATGGCTGCGTGGGCTTTTTCTTTGGTGCTGTAATCTGGATACTCCACTTTTTCAACTGAAAGTTGATTCAACACTCTTGCTAGTGCTTCACGGCCATACGTAATCTGCTCGGTTGCCATGTCAAGTAATGCAACACCTTCTTTAGGGTTATGAGCATATAAACCGTGCGATGCCATAGCAAAGTCCCAGCGCCACTGTGCATGACGAATCGCCATAATCGAATCGTTCATTTGTGGCCATGTTGCCCCGGCATCCCATGCCGCTTTCGCTTCATAATGTGCCTGAACTAATAAAGACTCTACGTTACGTGCTTTGGCTTCAATATTGGCTTTGGTTTTATCGAGCTTTTTCACCATGGCTGCTTTACTGCTGTGACAACTGGCACAGGTTTGCTCAAAGTTATCCATGGCACCAGCCACTTTATGATCGGTAAACGTATTACCCTGGGCATCTTTTGTTGCTGGCATATGGCAAGTAATACACGTTACGCCTTTTTTAGCATGAGTAGAACGGCTCCAATGCTCAAATTCAGGATGACGAGCTTTTAAAATTGGTGTTTTTGAAATCGGGTGGATCCATTCATAAAAACGACGAGTATCGTAATATTTTTCAATGTCATCAGCGGTACTACCGAAAATCCAAGGGATATTAACCTTGTTACTTTTCTCGGGTTGGAAGTAATACGTCACATGACATTGACCGCATACCTGTGCACCTTGCATGGTGGTGTCTTGTTTATCAAATGGCAGTTTAATTTTTGCCATCGCATCTTGTGCATGTGGGCGCGGTAATGCCAGTTTTTCACTGCCGTCAACATGGCAATCACTGCAATACACCACAGATTTTATCTCGCGGCCTAAATCAACAAAGTTAGCCCCTGAATACCCTTCGATCCCCATTTCTTTCATTAATCTGGGTGCATCTGGGGTTTTACAGGTCCAGCAACTGGCCGATAAGCCTTTATCACCTTCAGCAATTGCCACACCGGTACGTAGGGTATGAGTCACATCGGCTACTGCAAACTGGTGGCCACGCGGGCTATGATACTCTTTAGCAAAAGATGAACCGGCCCACAAAATAATGCTGGCAGGGTATTGCGCCAACATGTCTTCACGCTCTTCTTGCTCAACCGTTGCCTGCCAAGAGTCAAACTGATTAGGAAACTTGATTTGGTTTGGATCGACCTCTGCGCTTTGCAAAGACCAAGATGTCAGGGTTAATAATGCCAACCCAGCAGCAAGCACTATCAGCCCAAGCTTACTGCGTAGTGGACGAGAAGCTTTCATCATTACTTCTACTAGTAAATTAATCATACAGTTTGCCTTTCACCAGAAATCATCGATATAAATTGAACATTACCCAGGACGACCATCGAGTCGAGGACGCATTAAAATAGGCGCATAAAACCACACAAACATCCCAAAGCCGATAAACCAAAACATCCCAGCAATCCATAACCACATTTGGGTGTGCTCTGGCATGAATAACGGCATTATTGCCCTAAACACGGCGGCTAACGCGATGCTCAAAAAGGCTAATGTCATATTAGGGCCTTGATAAATATTACGGCTAGTGTGGCCCAGTGATACGCGCGAGATCATCGATAAACACAATGCTGCAATACCGCCCACTGCAAAAAGATGTAATAGCGTGCGATAGGCATATTCGTTATTAATATTGATTGCCATCAAAATAAGCGTGATAGGCAAAGATAAATACGCTAAATGCAAAGACCAGAGCATGGGTTCTTTTAGCGTTTTATGCGCTTGCCAACGAGCAAAACGAATAAGGTGTAATCCACCAGCAACTGCCAGTAATATCTGCTCAATCCCCTTCGGAAGCCAGTGACTTACAGCTTGTATAAACAATATTCCCATCGTCAATAATAACGTGTTTTCTAATATACTAATGGGATCTGGCTTCGGTTGTTGAATACGCATTGCAGTAAAAAATGGAATGACTCGGCCACCCACAATGGTGATGATCATGGCGACCCACCAAATCATTCCCTGCCATAGCTGAGTTGAAAGTGAAAAATCGCGTTGATACAGCGCATAATAACTGACGAGATTAACCACAAGAGCCACCACTAGCAGCAATGGAAAACCGATATTACGCCATTGTTTTACTGGGTAAATACAGCGCCACAATGCCAACGCACTCAAGCCTAAAAATAAGCTGTCGAATAAGGCAGGAAGCACTAATGGAATATTCATTGGCAGAAGCAGCATTAATCGAGCAATGAGCCAGCATGCAAATGTCAGCATCAAACTGCGGCCTTTAATCGTCGGTTGATTAGTCCATGCCTGCACTGCGGTCAGTAAAAAACCACACACGATGGCCATGGCAAAACCAAACAGCATTTCATGCGGGTGCCACCATAACGGCACCACATTGGCCCAAAACTCACTGTTAAATAAACTGTATTGCGGCGTAAACCAGCCCATTAACCATAGCGGAATGTACAACGCAGCCAAAACAGCACCGCCAAGGAAAAATGGCCTAAAGCCTAAACGCCAGATCGCAGGGGTGTTATCAATTTCAGCAGGATCATCAATATTTAGCATAAGCAGCACACTCGTTTAATGAGTTAAAAGCATAAGACTTAAACATGCATAACATATAAATCTTTAATTGAGGCCATTGTATGCTGCCCAATACATTACTTCAATCATTCCCCTTAGCTAATGCAAACTAAGCTGGCCATACTGTGATCTAACGCAAAAAAGCCAACACCGATTTCGGTGTTGGCTTTTATTTATCGTGCTAAAAAAATTAAAGAAAACGCTAGTTAACCGCGCTTGAGTGCACTCAATACTTCAATGGCTCTTAAGCGTGCCATTTTGTGTTCCACAATTGGCTTGGGATAACCCTGGTTGTCCGGTTGAGCAAATAAATCATTCACGTTAACCGATTTAGGCTCATGGATATCTTTAATAGACCACCGGGCAATTTCAGGAATATAACGCTTAATAAAGCTGGTGTCGGGGTCAAATTTACTGCTTTGCATCATCGGGTTAAACACCCTAAAGTAGGGCTGAGCATCGCAACCGGTTCCGGCAGACCATTGCCAACCACCATTATTAGACGCTAAATCACCGTCAATCAGTTGTTGCCTAAAGTAGCGTTCGCCCCAACGCCAATCGACCAATAAATGCTTGGTTAAAAAGCTCGCTACCACCATGCGTAAACGATTGTGCATCCAACCGGTTTGATTTAATTGACGCATCGCGGCGTCCACTATCGGGTAACCGGTTTGGCCATCACACCAGGCCTTAAACTCTTGTGGATCATTGCGCCACACAATACCATCACCCAACTCGTTAAAGTTATGCTCCATCGACAACCGTGGAAAAGCCACCAGCAAATGACGATAAAACTCACGCCATATCAATTCGTTCAGCCAGGTTTTAGCAGGGCTGGTATCGTCAACTAACGCCTCTGGATAACGCGCTAGAATTGCCGCGACACACTGGCGTGAGCTAATAATACCAAGCGCTAAAAAAGGCGACAAACGACTGGTGCCGTCAAGCGCAGGGAAGTCTCTTTCTGCCTGATAGTCAGCCACTTGGTTTACTAAAAACTGATCTAATATTCGTTTGGCTGCGCCCTCGCCTGCAGTCCATTGTTCGCTGCTACGTTTAGCACAATTAAATTCAATATTGGCAGGCAATGCTAATGACGCTGCGACGGGAGCAGGTGCTGCAACAGGAAATATGGCTTTTTGGCTGGCAATACTTTTCCACTTTTTAGCAAATGGCGTAAACACCTTGTACATGTCGCCAGACAAGTTAAGCACCTCTCCGGCAGCAAATACACAATCTTGATTGATTAATGTCAGCGGCACACCATGTTCAATTAATTGCGCATCACGGCGACGCTCATTAATTTCAGGTTCGCTGCCAGCAAACACAGCATCAATATTGTGCTGCTGTAAATAGTCATTTAACGCGGCGTGAGTATCACTAAACAATTGCAAATGAATGACATCTAAAGCAATACCTAAAGCGGCAAGCGACTGAGCTAACAAATTAACGTGACGCTCTATAAAATCAATTTGTATTGGCGCAACATCATGCTGCGCCCATTGCGACGGCGTCACAATGTATAACGCTCTCACCTGACCTTGATGTTGTTTGGCAAACTCACAAGCAGCCACTAACGCAGGGTTATCTGCAACTCGCAAATCTTGCCTAAACCACATCAGGCTATTCATATTACTCATTAATACTCGACCTAGTAGGCATAACGAAGCTTAAGCGCTTCAGGATGCGGATTTAAATACACTTGCTCTTGAATATACGGTGTATGAAATTCACGTACATAGTGGTTAATTAAGGTAATAGGTACTAATAAAGGCAATAATCCCTGGCGGTATTTTAAAATCGATTCACTCAATTCTTCTTTTTGATCTGCACTTAATTGCTTCTTAAAATAACCTTGAATATGTTGCAATGTGCTGGTGTGATTTTTACGCGTCGCAATAATTTTTAACGCCGTCATAAAGCCTTCGAAATACTGCTGCGCCGTTTGTTCAAGATCTTGGATGTCGGCTAATATTGGACCTAACTCGCGATACCATTTAGGGCTATGAGCCATGAGCAAGTATTTATAACGCGAATGAAACTGCATTAGTTTGTGTTTAGTTAGCCCAGACTGGTTCATTTTTTTCCAATCGTTGTAAGCAAATACGCGAGTAAAAAAGTTTTCTCGGATTGGTAGATCGTGTAAACGCCCTTCTTCTTCTACTGGCAAAAACGGGTAACGTTCCATTAATATTTTTGCAAAAACACCAACGCCTGTCTTACTGCCGTTATTAGTGCCAATTTTATATTCGGTTACGCGCTCCATTCCGCAGGTTGGCGACTTTGCACATAAAATATAACCGCCTAGATAGTCGAGCTCTTCTACTTTGCTTCGAGAATATTCATTAAGCTTATCAGTCACGTCTAACGAGCCATCAGCACTTCTAATGTGCACAATGTCGCCGTCGCGAATTTGACGAATACTTTTGCGTGGTGCACCCATGCCAATCGCCATTTCAGGGCAAACAGTGGTGTATTCAAAAAACGGTTCAATTTCTTGTTTACAGTAATAAGAGTTTTTATGGCCGCCATCAAAACGAACTTGATTGCCCAATAAGCAGCTGCTGATCCCAATTTGGATTTTTTCTGGCACAAATGTGACTGTATCTGGCATTTATAATACTCCTGAGACCGAATTGATTTTGCCTGTTTTCAAGCAAATCATACCCACTTATTGTGGGTTTAATGTTTCATAGTACGAAATGAAAATGAATTAAGTTCATTATTTATAGAACGTTTTCAGCTAAATTTGAAGCATAAAAAAGCAGAACCGAGATTCTGCTTGTCTATTTAGTTAAATAGTGAGGTCGTTGTACTTAACCAACCTGCGCCTTCGCTTTATGACCTACGTATTCAAGGCCCCACACCAAGACAATACCGACCAGCGCACACACTATGGCCATGACAATTTGTGATGACTCACCAGTGACTTGTTCAAACTGAAACGGCGATAAGTTTTGCTCCAGTAAAGGCACTTGTTCACCTTTACTATTTTCGCGCCAGCTAATCACTTCTTTCCACGGCCAAATTTTACCTAATGTACCAAGCATCAACCCGGTTAAAAACAGCACAGTGGCATCGTGAAACTTACGCAGCAAGGCCGATAGCACATGGCTAAAACTGAGTAAACCAATGGCAGCGCCTGCAGCAAAACACGCTAGATAAATAATATCGAACCCTTTAGCTGCTGCGAGTACCGCAGGATACATGCCTAATAACAGCAAAATAAAGCTGCCAGAAATCCCCGGTAAAATCATCGCGCATATTGCAATGGCGCCGCAAAAGAAAAAGTTAAGATAAGTAATCTGCAATTCAATGGGGTGCAATACCGTAATGGCCCACGCAAAGGCCACCCCAAGGGCAAACATGACAATACGCAGCGCCGTGTACCTTTCTACCTGCTTTAACATGTGCACAACAGAGTAAATAATTAATCCAAAAAAGAACGACCATACCGGAATGGGATGGGTGGCCAATAGCCACGAAATCAACTTAGCTAAGGTAAAAATACTGGTTAAGATACCGCCAAACACACACAGCAAAAATGGCCCGTTAATGTGCATAAAGGCCGCTTTAATCCCCTGCTGCTTAATAATGCCAAACAAAGATAAATTGATTTTGCGGATACCGTCTAACAATGGATCTAATATCCCGGTAATAAATGCAATGGTTCCACCAGAAACGCCCGGCACCACATCGGCAGCCCCCATGGCCATACCTTTGATATAATTCAACAACAAGTTCGATTTCAAAATTTATCCTTAACTATTGAGCACTGGCAAAATTATACCTGTCGCCAAGCAAATGAGCGATGAAAAAGAGTGCCTAACGCTTCACCCAAGGTTACAACAATGTTAATCTCATCCGACCAGGCAACATCTTTATTCAATAATCCGAGTTTTTAATATGACACCAACTAAACCTAATAAAGTCATGTCACTGTACAAAAAAGTGACCTCATACCCTTTTGGCAAACATATTTTTTCTAAAATGGTCGCCCGCATGGCGCCCTATTTTGGCACGGTTCATCCGTACATTAACGAACTAAAGGTTAATCGTTGCGAATGTTTAATTAAAAAACGTAAAAAAGTGCAAAACCATATTGGTACCGTACATGTTATTGCGATTTGTAATGGCTTAGAAATGGCAATGGGTACCATGGCCGAAGCTTCTATTCCTGCGCATTTACGTTGGATACCTAAAGGAATGTCGGTTGACTATACCGCTAAAGCAGGGACTGATATTCTGTGTGTCGCAGAGGTAACACCAGAGCAGTGGCAAGTGGGTGATATGTTAGTGGACGTAAAAGCCTATGACACTAATGGTGTGGTCGTCGTACAAGGCCACATTAAGCTGTGGATTTCTGAAAAACCGAAAAAATAGTTATAAAATCATAAACAATCATAAGATAATCAAATTTATTATATTTTTTGCTAGGGAAGCATAATGTTAAAAAACGATCTCGCAAGTGTAAGTAATAATCACCTGGGTAAAATTATTCCAGTATCGATATTGTTAATCATGCTTATCAGCTTATATGGCAGCTGGTATACGATTGACCAAGGCGAACGCGGCGTATTATTGCGTAACGGTAAAATTATCGATACCGCAGAACCTGGGCTTGGGTTTAAAATTCCATTAATGGACACTGTGGTAAAAATCTCAACTCAAACTCACACCGCAAGTTATCAAGCGCTGCAGGCCTATAGCCGCGATCAGCAACCTGCTACCTTACGTGCGTCAGTGACGTTTAGTGTGCCGCCTGATCGCGTTGAAGAAGTGTATGCCAAGTTTAAAGGCATCGACTCAATGGTTTCACGCTTGCTCGATCGCCAGGTGCCGACTCAAGTTGAGAACATTTTTGGTAAGTACACCGCCATCTCGGCGGTTCAGGAACGTATTAAGTTTGGTATTGACGTGACAGATGCCATTACCAAGTCAATCAAAGGCCCAGTAACGATTACCTCGGTACAGATAGAAAACATCGATTTTTCTAATGCTTATGAAAAATCGGTAGAAGACAGAATGCGCGCCGAAGTTGAAGTGCAAACCCAATTGCAAAATCTTGAAAAAGAACGTGTTAGCGCGCAAATTGCCGTTACTCAAGCACAAGCAGAAGCTGACTCTCAGTTAGCGCGTGCCATTGCAGAAGCCGAAAGTATTCGGATTAAAGGTAATGCTGAAGCGTCAGCAATTAAAATCCGTGCCGAAGCTTTAGCACAAAATCAAAACCTGGTTGAGCTAACCAAAGCTGAGCGTTGGGACGGTAAGCTGCCAACCACCATGCTACCGACTGGCACGATCCCGTTTTTAGAAGTACAGAAAAAGTAATCCATAACCTTAAGTCAGCGTTGTGGATGCGTTTAATCCTCAATAACGATTAACATCTTAAAAAACCAAGCACAATGCTTGGTTTTTTTATTGCCTCACGCGTAAATTAGCTAAAGCTTTAATCATCCAAAAGGACTTCTGCGATTAACAGTGTAACTCACATGGACGAGCAATCTGCTTCGACTCAACCACAACGCCTAGCCAACCTTGATACCATTCGTGGTGTCGGCGTACTGGGTATTTTCTTTTTAAATATCTACTTTATGGGCAATAGCTTTTTTGGCTATGCGCCGCATGCTGTGCAGCCGGTTAGCGACATTACGATTGAGCTGTTGAGTAACTTTTTCCTGGAAGGCCGTTTCTTTAGCTTATTCGCAATGTTGTTTGGCGCGGGTATGTTAATTCAATTTCAAAAATACCAATCTGAGTTAACTCTTGGTTCATCACAAACCTTTCTCAAGCAACAAAAGTGGCGCTTATATTGGCTGATTATATTTGGGATTCTTCACGGGATTTTTATTTTCCCAGGCGATATTTTATTGTCTTATGGCATTAGTGGCTTATTGGCTTTTAAGTATCGCTACCTCGATGCAGATGCATTAATCAGGCAGGCAAAATGGTTTATTTTTATGTCGCTTATTCCAATCACCTTGATATCGCTCACGCCAGACGACCAGGTATACCTGCGTGACTCCTCACTCTTTATTGAACAATTATCAGCATGGACGGGCAGCTATTCAGAGCAATTAGTGCTGCACCTAATGATGTTTGGTTACATGGTGATGGTCATCCCACTGACACTGATGTGGTTTATTGCTGGGCTGATGTTAATCGGCATGGCACTGTATAAACGCGAAGTATTTAGCAAGGGATTAGACGCCAAGACACTCAAACAAAGTCTCTTTTGGGCTGTGACGTTATCATTAATCGATTCAGTATTGAGCTTTAGCGGTAATACCCTATTAGTGGCACTCTCTGACGTGATTTTACTGTTAAGCGCCATCGCCTGTGCTTTGGTGTATATCCATATCATTTGTTTGTTGTGTAAAAACAGCTCACAGCGTTTAAGCGCGCTGCAAAACGTCGGTAAACTGGCATTCAGTTTGTATATTCTACAGTCCATTGTTGGGATTATACTGCTCCGCTACCTTGCCCCTGAATGGCAGAAACAGCTAGATAGAACGGGCTATATGTCTATCGCTGTCATTTACACAATGGTGCAACTATTGCTAGCGCATTGGTATTTACGTTATTTCAAACAAGGTCCACTGGAAAAGCTGTGGCGCTATTTAGTGCTAAGATGTGGCTAATCGCTGTAGCCATTGAGAGCAACAACACCTCGTCACCTGTAATCACATCATCTGAAAGTGAAAAACGCACATATGAACAAATTTGCTTGGCTAATGTTAACCGTGCTCACCATGGTGAGCGCATTGATTCAACCCTGGCTAACCGCCGTTTTTTTATCGCTTAACTTACTGACCATCAGTTTGTATTACCTCGATAAACGCGCAGCGATTAAAAGCTCGCGCCGCATCAGTGAAAAAACACTTCACCTTTGTGCGTTATTTGGCGGTTGGCCCGCAGCGCTGTTAGGTCAATTTCATTTTCGCCATAAGACCCAAAAGAAACCTTTTATTAGGATATTGTGGTGCTGCATAGTGGTTAATATTGCCGTGATTAGCGCGGCGGGTTATGTCTATTTAGATTGGACCACAGTGCAAATGTCATAAGGCATTAAAAACATCTACCGCGAAACAATAACCCGCTGACTAAATAGATTTTGTTCATTTGATAGCGCCAATCGTTTTGCGGTAAACTCATGCTACTAAACCTATTTTATTGAGAACTATTATGCGTATGATTTTGGCCGTGGTGGTCATTGCTGGAGTGATATTTTACTTTTTCAGCCAAATGAATAACTCAAAAGAAGCAAAAGAAAATATCGAAAAAGGTAAGTTGTTTTTAGCTGAAAACGTCAAGCGCGAAGGCGTAGTGCAAACCTTATCTGGGCTGCAATATGAAATCCTCACCAAAGGCGACAACACCGAACATCCTAAAGCCAACAGCAAAGTGACCGTGCATTACCATGGCACACTCGTGGATGGCAGCGTATTTGACAGCTCGGTTGAACGTGGCGAAACCATCAGCTTTGGCTTAAATCAAGTCATTAAAGGCTGGACTGAAGGCGTGCAATTAATGACTGTAGGCGATAAATTCCGTTTTTATATCCCAAGCCAACTTGCTTACGGTAACCGCTCAACCGGTAAAATCGTCGGTGGTTCGGTATTGATTTTTGATGTTGAGTTGTTTGCGATTAACTAGCCTCAACTCAAGGCCACTGAAACTATTTAAGATCAAAATAAAGCCTCCAATCGCGGAGGCTTTGTTTTTTTAACGCATGCGCGTTTCAAGTAATCAGCTTTAACCTAAGTAAAACGGATCATCAATCGATTTGGCTGGTTGGGTAAACCATTTAGGCCCTTGAGTCGTCATGTAGAAATGATCTTCATGACGAATACCAAACTCACCCGGAACGCACAACATAGGCTCATTACTAAAACACATACCACTGGCAAGTAACGTTGAGTCATTACCGACTAAATACGGCCATTCATGGATGTCTAACCCTATACCATGACCTGTGCGATGCGGTAAGCCTGGTACCTGGTAACCTGGGCCAAAGCCTGCTGCTTCTAATACCTTGCGCGCTGCAACATCAACATCACAGCATGGCGTGCCTATTTGCGCGGCATCAAATGCTGCAATTTGTGCATTTTGCTCTAATTGCCATAACTGGCGTTGACGCTCGTTAGGTTTACCAAATACATAGGTACGGGTAATATCTGAGTTATAACCGTGTAGCTGACAGCCTGTATCAATCAACACAGTGTCGTTAAGTGTTAATGATTTTGGCGACTTAACCCCATGCGGATAGGCGGTATCTTCGCCAAACAGTACAATACAAAAATACGAGCCTTTAGCTGCGCCAACTGCGTAATGCGCCTGGTCGATAAAGCTTTCGACCTCTGCCGTGGTGATGCCTTCACGCAATATACTCGCAGCGGCTTTATGCACTTCAAGCGTCATGTCTTTAGCGCGTTGCATTAAGGCGATTTCGGCAGTGGATTTAATCATACGACAACCCGCGGTCACGGTTGTTGCACTCACAAACCGATGTTGAGGTGCAGCTTGAGTGATGCCGTCGCTAATAAAAAAGGGTGTCGATTCATCAATGCCAATCTTGGCTTGCTTAAGGCCCATTTTATCAACAACATCGGCAAATAATTGATAAGGGCTTTGGTCTTCGTGCCAGGTGTTTACTTGGCCTTTAATGGCCATATACCCTTGCAAGGTATCAAGTTCAAATGCTGGGGCAATATATTCAATATGACCCACGGCAGGAATAATCGCGCCCACCATGCGCTCACTTGAAAACCAACGCGTGCCACTAAAATAGTACAAGTTCGTGCCCGCATTAACATAAATGGCATCTAAACCATGTTGCGCCATTAACTGTTGTGCGCGCGAAATACGCAGCATAAATTCATCATCACTTATTGCTGCCACGCCGTCAGCCATGTGGGTTAATTTAGCTAACGCTTGCTGTGGGTTTACGCCACCAACACCGATTGTCATAACATTTCCTTTATTATTGTTATTATTACGTTCAAATAAAGCATTTACTCTGGGCTAGAATACCGTCTGTTTGTCATTGTTACCATGCATACAATATCTGTTTACAATATAAGTTTACAATTTTAGCTTGCCTAATCTTAGCGACTTCGCTTGCAAGGCTTGTGCTGCCCTTGCGATAATTGCACTTCATTTACAGAGCTGAGTCCATCAGTCGCCTCCAACGGAGAAACCATGTCCAATATTATTGCTACGCGCCTCAATGCCATTCGCCAACAACTTGAAGTGAACCACATCGATGCCTTTATCATTCCCCGTGCCGATGAATACTTAGGTGAATACGTGCCTGCGCGTAATGAGCGTTTACATTGGGCCACCGGCTTTACCGGTTCAGCAGGTATGGCGATTGTACTCAAAGATCGCGCCGCCATTTTTACCGACGGGCGTTACACTGTGCAGGTTCGCCAACAAGTCGATGGCAGTTTATTTGAATATTTAAGCCTGTATGACGACCCGCAAATTGACTGGCTAATTGATACATTGCCGACTGGCGCTAGCGTCGGTATCGACAGCCGCTTGCACACTCTTGCATGGTATCAACAGGCTAAAGCGCAGTTTGATAAAGCCCAAATTAATCTGGTTGAAGTAAATGACAATCCGATTGATGTGAGTTGGTTAGACCGCCCAGCACTGTCGGCATCCACGATGACCTTATTTAGCCATGAGGGTGCTGGGCGTAATAGCATTGAGAAACGCCAACAAATTGGGGCCTTAGTTAAAAAGCAAGGTGCTGACGTGGCACTTATCGCGGCATTAGATTCGTGCTGCTGGTTATTGAATATCCGCGGAAACGATGTGCCACGCTTCCCCGTCATACTGGGCTGCGGTTTATTATCGACCAATGGCGACATGACTTTTTTTACCGATTTAGCCAAAGTTCCGCAAAACGTAACTGAGCATGTAGGCGCTGGTGTGAGCTTTAAAGATGAAGCTGAATTAGCCACTGTGTTAACCCAAATGGAAGGCGTTAAGTTATTAGCCGACCCGCATTCAGCCAATGCATACTCACAATTACTGGCACAAAAAAGTGGTGCTAAGCTGATTGTTGGTACCGACCCAGTTGCCTTACCTAAAGCGCAAAAAAATAGCGCAGAACTCGCGGGTATGCGCGCCTGTCATATTCGTGATGGTGTTGCAGTTAGCCGCTTTTTAGCCTGGTTAGACAGTCAGGTTGAGCAGAAAATCATGCACGATGAAGCGCAACTGGCAGACAAATTAGAGAGTTTTAGACTGCAAGACCCACTGTATCGCGAGCCAAGTTTTGACACTATCTCAGCCACAGGTGCCAACGCTGCCATGTGTCATTACAATCACAATAATGGCACCCCAAGCACCATGACCATGGACAGTATTTATTTGGTTGACTCTGGCGCACAGTATATCGATGGCACGACCGATGTGACCCGCACTATCGCCATTGGCAAAGTGACTGACGAGCAGAAAAAAATGGTGACGCTAGTATTAAAAGGTCATATTGCGTTAGATACTGCACGCTTTCCTAAAGGCACTTCTGGTGTGCAGCTCGATGCATTTGCTCGTCAATATTTATGGCAACACGGTTTCGATTATGACCACGGAACCGGTCATGGCGTTGGCCACTTTTTGAGTGTACATGAAGGCCCGCAGCGTATTGGTAAAAACGTCAATGGCGTCGCCTTATTGCCTGGCATGGTGTTGTCGAATGAGCCAGGTTATTATCGCGCCGACGGTTTTGGTATTCGTATCGAAAACTTAGTCACTGTGCAGCATTGCCAGGCACTGCAAGGCGCTGAACGTGAAATGTATGAGTTTGATGCATTAACTCACATACCAATGGATGCCCGCTTAATCGACAAATCATTATTAACCGATTTTGAAGTCAATTGGTTTAATCAATACCAACAAAAAGTGCGTCAAACCCTTGCACCATTAATGCAAGGCGATGAATTGGCATGGTTAAACAAAGTGACAATGGCTATTTAAGCGCTAGCACTCAATAAACGTAAAAAAGGCTTAGGTGAGAAGATCACACTAAGCCTTTTTTTGTAAACTCTATTGTTTAATTTTTATTTGAGCACAAATCAGTTTACAGAGGGAAATGGGCTACCGATTACAAATCGGATTTAACGATATTGTTGGCACAAGGTATCAAAATCATCTTTGGGGTTAAGTAAAAAGTGTTTACCTACTAAAGAGATGATTTCAGTTTCTGCAATATAGGGATTCTCGATTTTAAAAATCACCCTATTATTCAATTTGGCCTTAAGTAAATACTCACAATGACGTTGATAAAAGAATTGATCAAATTGACCATTTTCGATGATTCGTTGCAAGCCAACTTCAATTCGTTTCGCGAGTCGTGGTTGATTGGGTGAAACGTAGTAGTAAGTCACTAATGGGATATGCAGCATAAGGTGTTCATCGACAATCAACTCGGGATACTGTTGGCTAAACAGTGAAACTTCCTGAAAAACCTCATTAACACCACGTCCAAATGTGACAAAACGTCCTTTAGATAACATGTTAAACAAATTTTCGTAAAGCGTACTTTCAACTACCTCAAAGCCTGCTTGTTGCATAGCCACTTTAGTAGACCATTGACTGCCAGAGCCTGTTTTAAGAGAAGTTAGCTGAGCTAAGGTGGTGATATTAGCCAGCAGAGAGGCATTTTCTTGCTTAATAATAAACACCCTGAAACCTTGAATACCTTTCCGAATAGGGATTTTTATCGGAATAAGTTCTTCATTCCAGTTCTCTTTGGATGCTTCAGCAATCACATTAATGCCGTCACCTTCTTTCAATGACCTAAAAATACGATTTCGGCTCATGTGCATATCGGTCACCAGCAAGCTGCCCTCACCAAAATCGGCTGTAGTGGCTTGTATTACCAGGGCTAACAATTCATAAGTGTACTGATATCGACTATCCAATTCGGATTCAGAACGATTAATCATAAATTGGTCATTAGATTGGCAGGTTGGACTCACCACGATGCCCGCTAATAATAGCAAGCTTAATACTATGTTAAATCGCAAAACAACATTCATAGATTAACTCGTGGAAGGTGAAAAATCGAAAGGATGTCAGTTCATTGAACCTGAAAAAAAACAAAATAAGTTAATAAAAATCAGACACCTTGAGCTTATATTTTTAAGCATAGGCTGGCGCTGTATAAATATCAATCAATGATAACGGAAGCTGTGAAGGAATGCACAGACAATGCACGCTTAATCTTATAGAGCACCTATTAATGTAAAGCAATGCCCAGTAACAGATCATAGTTAACGAATATTTGTCGTGCGATAACAATAAACCTCAACTCAGAAAAATCCGAGTTGAGGTTTATTAAGCTCAGCGTATGTTTAATAGCACATTACGCGACTGCTTGCTGCTCTACGGGATGACTTTTACCGTCATACTTTGGACAATAATATTTAGCAAACATGGTTAACAGCGCTTCACGACGAATGACGCCACATAATCGGCCATTTTCAACCACGGGATACACACTTGGCACTGCCGCTGAAGCATCACGTAAACGCTCTTCATAACTCTGATATCCGCCACTAATGTACATACCAGAATCGGTTACTGGGAATAATTTCTTCTTGTCTACCACCATAAACTCTAATAACTGCGCGACATTCTCAGTAGGTGAAACCGTCAGCATCTTGGTTTGCATAATGCCTTTGACTGAAATAGGTAATGTTGCAGAAAACTCTTCAGACCACAGTGAGCGCATAAGATCTTGCTCAGACACAAAGCCTAATAGTTGCTGCTCACTGTCTACTACAGGAGCGCTACGCACATTATCATTCGCGAGTAATATAAGCGCCTGATAAAGAGTCATATCGACTGAAAGCGTAGTGGGTTTGCTGTCCATTAGTTCACTCACGATAAGTTTTTGGATTTTATTTTTCATGGCTAAATACTCTTTATTAGGTTGATGTTGAATGTGTGCAGAAACGTCGTTTTGTTGAATCGATTCTGACACCGACAAATTTTGCTGGAGTTCGGGTGTGTGAATATGTTGATGAGTGTCAACATGAGTGTCGCTAAAAGGGCTAATGTGTAACGATGGCGCATTGTTAAGGGTTTTAACGCCTTTGTTATCTATCCAGTAATAACCCAGACCGACAAATACCGCGCCACCCAAAATGTTGCCTAATGTCACAGGGATCAGGTTATGAAGCACAAAGTTACTGATGGTTAAGTCTGCAAATAGTTGTGGGGCAACACCTAAAGCGATGAAATATTCATTGCCAGCAAAGTGTTGAATGGCAATACCCAGTGGCACCATAAACAAGTTGGCAATACTGTGTTCAAAGCCACTAGAAACAAACATCGCCACCGGCAATATCAGCAATAGCGATTTAGCCAGCGCATCTTTGGAGCTAAAGGTCATCCAAACACCCAAGCAAACAAGTAAGTTACACAAGGTGCCCAAGGCAAAAGCCTGGCTCCAATCATGATGAATTTTATGTTGAGCAACATGCAGTGCATTTAGGCCCCACTCATTACCATCTAAGCCGTACATTTTCGACATCATCACCAATAGCAGTATCAACATGGCGCCACATAAATTGCCGAGATAAACCCGCATCCAGCAATTGAGCAACTGCTTAGTCGTCACTCGTTTTTGCGCCCAGGCTATTGCGCTTAATACCGTACTGGTAAAGAGTTCGCCGCCAAGCACCACCACAAGAATTAACCCTAAACTAAACGCGACTCCGCCACTGAACCGAACTAAGCCCCACGAACTTTGAGCCGAACCAGTAGTGACAGTGAGATAAAACACAAATGCGAGTGCGATGAATGCCCCTGCAAATACCGACAAACCAAATGATTGTGCAACGTCTTTAATCACTTTAGCGTGTCCGTAATCTGCCGCTTTTTCAAAAGGGCTCATTGGTGCAGGCTTTTCAACCACAGCAAGATGATTTATCTGCCGACCATGACGTTGCTGATGAACAACCTCTTGGGAATGAAGCCCTCTCATAATGTCTTCCGCAAGGTAATACGGATTCCATTGAGAGATGAATTAACATAGGCAATATACATGGGTAACTCCTTGAATTTGTTTTAAGTACACATCAAGAATACCTCAGAAAATTTAAAATAATATTGAGTCTTTTTTAGGTTAGCTATCAATAATATTGATACTCATAAATATTAGAAAAAGGGCATTTACACCTGATGTGATGAGGGTTTGGTGGGTGTTGTTAACGACCAAGCAGCCAATATAAGCTGAGCTCGATTGAACAAAGTCGGTCAATATTGATGCCGTAAACTGCGCAAGTTTGAAATCAAAGCACCATAGAAACTCAGGCTGCACGCCAAAAAGTAAACTTGATACCGAGTATCAATTTTTCAGGTAAAAAATATCAACAAAGTTAACCCGATAAGTTTTCATGGGTATCGTTAAAACGAGATGGGGCTAACAAACGCAGTTGGCTAGTAAAAACGATTTCATCAGCACGTGATACCACACAAAAAAATGGCAGAAGGTGCGAATAAATGCGCGCTGCACAATAGGAATACAACCAAATGCTTGAGCCGTTTGATAACCACGATAACAAACAAAAAATCTTAAGCTTAAACACAGATAAAGTTCAGGATTTAAACAAAAGTTTGTTATACTCCGCGGCCGCTTATCGATGGCGCCCAAATTGGGTATCCCACTCAAGCTTAACGTTTTTCAACTATCCTAAGAAGTTAACAACACTGTTAAGCATGAATTTAGCCATTTAGTAAGGCTAACGGCCCAAATTATCTAGATTGAACTTGTGTAGCAGATACGCTTAATACAACTAAATCGCTTTGTTTTGATGTACATACAGGAACCGCACCATGAAATTCGAATCTTTTAGCTTCGCCCCAGAAATATTACGCGCGATCGCTGAGTGCGGTTATCAATCTATGACGCCAGTTCAACAACAAGCGATCCCGGCTATTCGTCGTGGTGAAGATGTATTAGCCAGCGCGCAAACAGGAACCGGTAAAACCGCAGCATTTGCATTACCCATATTGCAAAGAATGTGCGAAAACCCAAGAGAGACAATGCCGTCGAATACGCGTACGTTAATTCTGACGCCGACTCGCGAGCTTGCCGCTCAGGTAGCTGACAATATTAGCGCCTACAGTAAACACCTAAATTTAACCGTATTGACTATTTATGGTGGCGTTAAAGTCGACACGCAAGCACAAAAGCTTAAACGTGGCGCTGACGTGATTGTTGCGACACCAGGCCGATTACTTGAGCACATCACAGCCTGTAACTTAAGTCTGTCGAATGTTGACTTTTTAGTGCTTGATGAAGCAGACCGTATGTTAGATATGGGCTTTAGCGCCGATATTAAAAAAATTCTGCAAGCGGTAAACAAAAAACGCCAAAATATGTTGTTCTCGGCCACCTTCTCAACTGAAGTGAAAAAGCTTGCGAACGACATGCTAGATAAGCCTAAAGTGATTACCGTTGATAAGCAAAACACCACTGCAGCAACGGTTAGCCAGGTCATTTATCCGGTTGAGCAACGTCGTAAGCGTGAATTATTGTCTGAGCTGATTGGCACTAAAAACTGGCGCCAAGTGTTAGTCTTTACTGCCACGCGTGACGCCGCAGACAAGTTAGTAAAAGAATTAAACCTAGACGGTATTCCGTCTGGTGTAGTGCACGGCGAAAAAGCCCAAGGTAGCCGTCGCCGTGCATTACGTGAGTTTGTTGAAGGTAAAATTCGTGTCTTAGTTGCCACTGAAGTTGCTGCTCGTGGTCTTGATATTCAAAACCTTGAATACGTGGTTAACTATGACTTACCTTTCTTGGCCGAAGATTATGTTCACCGTATTGGCCGTACTGGCCGTGCAGGTAAAACCGGTGTGGCTATCTCGTTTGTCAGCCGCGAAGAAGAACGCACGTTAGCTGATATTGAAAAATTAATCGGTCAATCTATTCGCCGCGTAACAGTGCCAGGATATGAAGTGGGCAGCCGTGAAATGTTGCTTAAGCAAATTGAAAAGCGTCGTAGCTTTGCCAAAAAGCAACAACGTAGCGACAACGTTGGCGCACAGATGATTGCTGAGAAAAACATGGACGGTCGTCGTGTTAAAGTGGGCAAAACCAGCAGCGCAGTAAAATACAAAAAGATTAAGTAACCTCGACTCAATATATTTGACCAACCCGCAGTTAAGGGTCGGCAAACAAAAAGACGCTTCGGCGTCTTTTTTGCTTTTGAATGAAATTATTACTGTTATTTGCAGGTCTGCTTTTGTAACTTATATGTACTGCTGTGATTTTGAGTACTTCAGGACAACAACACACAAGGACTTATCATGTTAAAAACCCTGCTAATTGCTTCAACGTTAGTGATAACCAGTTTTGCCAGTATCGCGAAACCGATTGCCAGTGACGAAAACAATGTGATGCCACTTCTTAATGGCCACCAGATCCCCGCCATAACGCTACAAGATGTTGATGGTAAAGCGGTTGAACTCAATAAGCTGGTGGCACAAAAGCCGACTATATTCTTCTTTTATCGTGGCGGTTGGTGTCCATTTTGTAATTCACAAATGGGCCAATTAAAAGCCATTGAACCTAAACTGATTGAGATGGGATTTCAGTTAGTGGGGATTTCGCCCGACACCCCTGAAAAAATGCGCGCGTCATTAACCGATCAAAAACTCGATTACTTATTGTTATCAGACACGTCTATGGCGGCATCACAAGCATTTGGATTAGCCTATTACACCAGTGCCGATATTACTAAAAAGTATACTGCGAGCCTTGCGGTAACCAACGATTTATTCACCACACCAGAGGGTGAAAAACGCCTGGTGCTTCCTGTACCTGCAGTTTATCTGGCGGATAAGAATGGCTTAATTCATTTTCAATATGTTAACCCAAACTACAAAGTGCGCCCTGCTCCTGAGTTAATCTTAACGGCCGCAGAATTACTCGTTAAGTCATCACTCTCAATTTAGCACAGCTTGAGCCAGCGACATTATGTTGCTGGCTCTCTTATTTAGCTATTTCAATCATCATTAAACCTTAACCAAAACTGATGATTTATCCCTATAAAACACAATCTTCCATCACAAAATGTGACCAAAAGAGCAATAAAATAGCGATTTTTTGATTTTTGTATTGGATTTTTAATCGTGCATCTCGTTACACTGTTCGCCATATAAAAATATCACTCTACAAAGGCTGTAAATCATCATGTCCATTCCTACTACATTCGGTACAGCAAACACCCCAGGTACCATTAAAGCCATGCTGTTAGGTTGCGGTGAGCTTGGTAAAGAAGTCGCGATTGAATTGCAACGTTACGGTATTGAAGTGATTGGTGTTGATCGCTATCCGAACGCCCCAGCGATGCAAATTGCACATCGTTTTCATGTCATTAATATGCTTGATGCTCAGGCGCTCAAAGCCATTATCGATTTAGAAAAGCCAGATTTGGTTATTCCTGAGATTGAAGCTATCGCAACCCAAACGCTGGTTGAGTTAGAACAACAAGGTTTACATGTGGTGCCAACAGCTAACGCAGCCAAATTAACCATGGACCGTGAAGGTATTCGCCGATTAGCCGCTGAAACCTTAGCACTGCCTACATCAGAGTATTTCTTTTGCGATACCCAGGCTGAGTTTGAACAAGCGATAGCAAAGATAGGCATTCCCTGTGTTGTAAAGCCGGTCATGAGCTCATCGGGCAAAGGTCAGAGTGTGATTAAGTCTAGCGACACTATCGCCAAAGCCTGGGCTTATGCACAAGAAGGTGGCCGAGCAGGTCAAGGACGAGTGATTGTAGAAGCCTTTATTCCCTTTGATTATGAAATCACCTTACTCACTATTAGCGCAGTCAATGGCATTCATTTTTGCGACCCGATTGGTCACAGACAAGAAGATGGTGACTACCGTGAATCATGGCAGCCGCAAGTGATGGCGAATGTTGTTTTGCAAAAAGCTCAAGCCGTCAGCAAAAAAGTGGTCGAAGCATTAGGCGGCTATGGCTTATTTGGCGTTGAGTTGTTTGTAAAAGGTGATGAGGTGTATTTTTCAGAAGTATCGCCAAGACCTCATGATACCGGTTTAGTGACACTCATTAGCCAGGACTTGTCTGAATTTGCTTTGCACGTCCGCGCCATCTTAGGCCTGCCTATCAGCAATATCGTTCAGCATGGGCCAAGCGCCTCGGCGGTGATTTTAGCCGAAGGAACCTCGACCAATATTCGCTATCAAGGCATGGCACAAGCGTTAGCGCCAGCCGATACTCAATTACGTTTATTTGGTAAACCGGATATCGATGGCCGTCGTCGCCTAGGCGTTGCATTAGCGCGTGACACCTCGGTAGAAAGCGCCATAGAGAAAGCCAAAACAGTCGCCAGCCACATCAAGGTATTGTTTTAATTTGCACAGCGTTGAGCGAATGAAAAGCCTTGAGCTGTAGTGGGTCGCCTTGAGCATAGTTAGCAACCTTGAGTATAAAAACATGAAAGCCGCAAATCATTGCGGCTTTCTTTTGTATCGTTCAACTATAGCTCAGCCGTAAATGATTTTCGCCATCCAACAACGACCGAATACAACGTTAGCTGTTAACGCAGTTAACGGTTTTACCTAGCTGAAACTGCTTCACATTATTAACCGCAATATTGAGTAGGTTTTGCCTTGCTTGCAAGGTTGCCCAGGCGATGTGCGGCGTAATGGTAATATTGGCAGCACTTAACAACGGATTCTCTGGGCTTGGCGGCTCAGTGGATAACACATCAACCGCGGCAAAGCCGTTATTTTGATTAAGCCACTGCGCTAAATCGGTTTCATTAATTAAATCGCCGCGGGCGGTATTGACTAACAAGCACCCCGGCTTAAGTAGCCCTAAACTATCTCTGTTTATCATGTATTGGGTGGCAGCACTTAGCGGGCAATGAAGCGAAATAATGTCAGCTTGTGCTAGTAAGGTATCGCGTTCACACCATTGAATCGTCTCAGGTAGGCCCGTTTTAGGCTTGGCACTGGTGATCAACACCTTCATTCCAAAAGCGACACCCAAGTTAGCCACTTGTTGGCCAATATCGCCATAACCGACCACACCTAACGTTAACCCTTTCAATGAGGTTAATGGACTTAAGGTAAAACAAAAATCTCGACTGGCACTCCACTGCCCCGCTTTTACAGCTTGGTCATGTAATGCCACTTGTTGGTGATGATGCAGAATATGGGCAAACACCATTTGTGCTACGGCATCAGGGCCGTAGGCGGGAATATTGGTTACGGTAATTTGATGCTGACTTGCACTATGAATATCAACAACATTCGTGCCTGTTGCCAATACACCAATATAACGCAGTTGCCCTAATTGGCTGAGCGTTTGCGCATTAAGTACGGTTTTGTTGGTTAATACAATCTGTGCACCCTGACAGCGGTTAACAACCTCATCAGCTAGGGTATGATCGTAAATGTCACACTCACCCAAAGTGTGTAATGCTTGCCAATCTAGATCACCAGGGTTAAGCGTATAACCGTCGAGTACCACTATTTTCATGAACAACCTCAATCCTTTAGGTAAAATATTAACGCATTGAACGCGATGTTTTAATGCGCTCATAAGCGGCTTGAATATCTTGCGCTTTGGTTTTGGCTAAGGCCATCATTTCTTCTGGTAAGCCTTTGGCCACAAGCTTATCTGGGTGATGCTCGTTCATTAATTTACGATAAGAGCGTTTAATCTCTTGGTCGCTTGCCGACTCAGATATACCTAACATGACATAAGCGTCGGTCAGTGGCATTTTATTGCCCTGTGGCGATTGATGATGGCTAAACTCAGCTTGCCAACGTGCCAGCATCGCATCTAGTTGCGATGCCATACCCAACTTATTGGCGATAACCGATAGTATTTGTTTCTCGTTTGTGTGCAATTCACCGTCAGACAATGCCGTTTGGATTTGGATCTCCAAAAACATTTGCGCTAATTCGGCGCGTCCCTGAATCACATGACGAAATTGTTCTAACTGCTTAGGTAAATCAAAGTCCGCTTGTCGCCCTTGCCTAAACGCTTCTTGGGCATCAATACGTGATTGACCAGATAATTTCAGCTGGTCCATAAGCATGGTCGCAATACGAATATCATTTTCGGTCACGCGACCAGACGCTTTGGCCACATGCCCCATGACCGCAAACGTCGCATTAAAAAACATCGCCTGACGTTCGCTGCCTTTGCGCATTAATGACGACAGACCTTGGCGTTTATCGTATGCATGCCCAAGCCACAGTCCTAAAAATGCACCAAAAAAACGACCGAACATAAAGCCGATAATAAACCCAAAAACTTTACCCCAAATGCGCATTTTACCTTCCGCTGTATTTAATAGTTAAATCTACACGCCATGTATTTTGACGTTATCAGTCACTCTTCTATTGAGTCTGTAATCTGTTTTGCAGCTGCTCAAGCCTTGCTAACGTGCCGACATCGCACCAATAGCTATTAAAATATTCACCTGCAATCGTTTGCTGAGCAATCGCCTGTTTAAGCAATGGGCCTAATGCCTGTTTACCCGCAGGTAAAGCCTCAAAAAACTGCGGATGATAAATGCCTAATCCTGAAAAAGTCAGTTTGCCTGTTTCAGTTAAGCTGAGCTTGGCATTCGCTTCAATCGCAAAATCGCCTTGTGGATGATGTTCCGGGTTATCAACTAGCCACAAAAATGCTGCCACATGTCCTTGCGAGACTTGCTCATATGCCGCACTAAAATCCGGTAAGCAATCAATAAACACATCACCATTAATCACTAAAAATGGATCATTTCCGAGCAAGGTAAGCGCCTGTTTAATCCCGCCAGCTGTTTCTAATGCTTCGGTTTCAGCACTATAGCTAATTTCTAAACCCCAGCGCTGGCCATCACCAAGCATTTCGGGCAACTTATGGCCTAACCATGCATGGTTTATCACCACCTGTTTCACACCTAACAGTGCAAGCTTTTCAAGGTGATACTCAATTAAGGGCTTGCCCGCCACACTCACCAAGGGTTTTGGCAATGTATCTGTTAATGGGCGTAATCGTTCGCCTCGCCCCGCAGCCAAAATCATCGCTTTCATGCGTTATGCTCAACTTGATTTTCAAGGTTAATCGCTGAACACTGCGACAATCTTGGCACGATAACACTATTCACCCAGGCACTAAATTCTGCAATTTTTGGGTATTGCGAACCAATATCGACAATATATTGCAAGGTTAACGGAATATCAGCCAAGTAACCGGGTTTGCCATCACGATGATACAAGCGTGCAAAAATGCCGGCCGCTTTTATATGACGTTGTATTCCCATTAAATCAAACCATTGCTGATAAGTTGCAAAGTCGACTGTATCGTCGATAAGTTGATGCGACTTAATCAACTGAAAATGGTACTGCATTAATTCATCCACTTGTTTTGCAGGCCAACGTACATAGCAATCACGCAATAATGACACCGCATCGTAAGTAATAGGTCCAAGTACCGCATCTTGAAAATCAATCACCGCAAGTGCATTTTCATTGAGCAATAAATTACGGCTGTGATAGTCGCGATGCATGCCCACCTTAGGTTGTGACATCGCACTTTGTGTCAATGCTTCAAAGGTATTGGCAATCATTTGCTGTTCATTGTCTGTTAATGTGTAATCTATGTGCGTATTAACTAACCAATCAACAAATATCATCAACTCGCGTTGAACAAACTCTGCATTATAATCAGTTAAGGGGCCAAGCTCTGTGTGAGTCACACTGGCAATGGTCGGCAATAAATTGAGCGCTTGCTGGTAATAGTCGGTCACATTGTGTTGATTAAGCACAGATAACAACTGCTGTTCACCAACGTCAGTTTGTAACACAAACCCTTGCTCATTGCAGGTTGCCAACACTTGGGGCACTAATAACCCTGCTGTTTGATACGCTTTTGCCATCGCGACGAAGGGGGCTATGGGCACTAAATCGATTGGCGAATCCGCGACAATGTAATGTTTGCCTAAATGCTCAATGCGAAAATAACGACGAAAACTGGCATCTCCGCAAATTAGGCTAGCAGTAACTTGGTCGGCAAAATATTGGTTTAACCAGTGGCTTAAGGCGACAAATCTTGGGTCAGTTAAACTCATCTCAATGGCTCTTCACGAAAAATTGCTTTATTATAGCCAGCATAACATTTGGAAACAGCTAAAGAATGGAATGTTTTATTTAGCTGAGTATCTTTTTCTCTCCAAAACTTTCCGACATTAGAATTCATAAATTATTGACAACAATGCAGATCCGTTACTTTCTGGCACTATGCCTACTCCCCAATATTGTTTTAGCTGAAGAAGTTGAAACGACTGAAGAGCCGATAACGCAATGCTTTGTTGCGCCTCCGGTTTCTCGTTCATTTGAAGACAGAGCGGCGTTAACCGGTATTGATGACGATCAAATCGTTATTATCAGCGACTATTCTACTGCAGCATTTAATAACCAAGCGCAATTTACTGGCGATGTGAGTTTCAGTCAGGGCCAACGTCATATTGCTGCCGACAGTGCTATTTTGGATCAAAAAAATCAACGCTTAAACGCCAACGGTAACTTAATCTTTAAAGATGAATTATTTACCGTTACCGCGGATTCGTTAGAAGCCCAAATGAGCACGAACAGCGCAACGCTGCAAAAAGCACAATACTGGCTTCATGGTCAGCAAGTGCACGGCGAAGCAAGTAAGTTACAAATCACTTCAGATAACAATTTATTGCTAACCAAAACTAACTTTACCACTTGCCCACCTGGCGATGAATCGTGGCTACTTGAAGCAGACATGATCAAAATTGACAGTAAAGAAGAATGGGGCGAGATTTGGAATGCCAAGTTAAGAATTGCCGATGTGCCGGTACTGTATATTCCTTATATGACTGTGCCTGTATCTGATAAACGTAAAACCGGCTTTTTATTTCCAAGCTTTAGCACCAGTACCACTAACGGTGTCGAAATTAGCACACCTTATTACTGGAACATTGCACCAGAATACGACTTAACGTTTACCCCAGACTTGATGTCATCACGTGGATTGTTTACCAAAACTGAATTTCGTTATCTTGCCGGTGAGCAACAAAACGGACAATTTAATGTTGAGTATTTAGGCAGCGATGACAAATTAGCCTCAAATGAAGATCGTTATTTGTATCATTGGAGTCATCAAGGCGCGATAAACAAAAATTGGCGCGTCAGATCAGACTATACCGATGTATCAGATAACAATTACTTTAACGATTTAAACTCAGATGTTAATCAGTCAACCGACAACCAAATATCGCGTATTGGCGAAGCCAGTTATTTTGAACGCAATTGGGATTTCAACATGCGAGTACAAGACATTAAAGTGCTTGGCGAAGATGAAAAACCTTATCAAGTGATGCCACAGCTCAACTTTAACTATCGTACTGCCGACATATTTGATGCTATCGATTTTAAGTTTAATTCCGAACTCACCAACTTTAGCCATCAGCAAAGCGAATATAATACCGCCACGCGTTTACACCTAGTACCGAGTTTAATTTGGCCAATTCAGGGGCCTGCGGGTTCATTTACCAGCGAAGTAAAAATGCTGCAAACCCAATATTGGCAGCAAAACCTCGACCAGGATTCAACCTTAGATGATTCGGTAAGCCGCACCATTCCACAGGCACGCTTGCATGGCCAGGTTAATTTTGAACGTGCCACGCAATGGTTTGATGAGCAATACCGTCAAACGCTGGAACCGCAAATCCAATATCTTTATGTGGGTTATGAAGATCAATCAAATATTGGTATTTACGACACCGCAGAACTACAAGAAGATTACTATGGTTTGTTCCGTGATCGTCAATACTCAGGTTTAGACCGCGTTGCCGACGCTAACCAATTCACACTTGGTTTTACCACACGCTTGTTTGACCAAAGTAACCGCGAAAAATTGAAGTTCAGTGTAGGCCAGATTATGTATTTGGAATCATCTAAAGTCAGTCTGGATAATACTTATGAAGAAACCTCGCCCTCAACATCTGTTTTAGCCGCTGAATTAGATGCGCAACTGTATAATGATTGGTTTATTAGCGGTTCAGTGCAGCATGATACTGAAACAGGCGATAACAAAAAGAATGAGGTCACCTTAGATTATCGACCAAGTGAAGATAAACTATTGCAGTTAAGCTATCGCTTTGTGCCAGACCTATTAAATACCAACACCAATGACCAGGTGGATATTTCACAGGCGGGTGTTCGTACTTCTTGGCCATTAACAGACAGCTTATATTTTGTGGGTAACTACTATTACGACCTCAACGAATCTCGTAATATTGAAACCTACACGGGTGTACAATACGAATCATGTTGCTGGGCAGTCCGCTTAAGTTACCATTATCGTATCAATACTAATTACGATGATGACTTATCAGAAACCATTGACGGACGTGAAGAGTTTGAAAGTGGCGTATACCTAAACTTTGTCATTAAAGGCTTGGGGGGGGCTGGTCCGTTAGGCGTCGCAGACATGCTAAACGAAGGCTTATTTAACTACCGTAAGCCACTTTACTTGAGGAATTAGTAATCTTTTGTGATAGATTGCTGAACCTAGCGATAAACTCATAGTCCAATAACAACAAACATGCTGTTGAGTATGAAGTAGTAACCTTATTTTGGCGATGTATTGCCAGTTTTATTGAATCGAATGTGCCAAGGATTTTGTGGATGAAACACAGTAAAAAAATGATTTTTGCATTACTCGCACTGGCAATGAGCCAAACCAGTGTTGCAGCACCAGTAACATTAGACCGCGTATCAGTTCAAATTAACGATGGTATTGTTCTCGAAAGTGAAATCAAGAATATGATTACCACTGTTCGAGCTAACGCAAAAGCAGCGAATCAAACCCTGCCATCAGATGAAGCATTGCGTACTCAGGTTATTGAACGTCTCATTTTAACCCACTTGCAAATGCAAATGGCTGAGCGTATTGGTTTACAAATTGGTGATCTCCAATTAGACCAAACCATCGAAAATATCGCCAAAGAACAAAAAATGTCTGTGGCGCAGATGCAACAATCCATTGAAAGCGAAGGCACTAGCTTTAGCCAATATCGTGAACAGTTGCGTCAAGAAGTCACTTTAGGTGAAATTCAACGTATTCAAGTGCAACGTCGTATTCAAGTATCGCCTCAAGAAATCAGTGGCCTAGTCAAACTCATTGAAGAACAAGGCTTAAAGGATGTTGAATTTCAAATCGGTCACATCTTAATTGAAGTACCAAGTAACCCAAGCAGTGAGCAACTAGAAAGTTCAAGTCGCCGTGCTGAAATCGTCCTAAAACGCCTAAATGAAGGTGATGATTTCCGCAGCACTGCTATTGCATCATCTTCAGGCCCTAAAGCCCTTGAAGGCGGTATTTGGGATTTCATGAACATCAATGAAATGCCAACCTTGTTTGCTGAAGTGGTCAATAGCGCTAAGAAAGGCGATATTATTGGTCCAATCAAATCGGGTTCTGGTTTCCACATTATTAAAGTCATCGACACCCGCGGACTGCAAACTCAAGAAGTGTCTGAAGTTAAATCACGCCACATTCTACTAAAGCCATCACCGATTTTATCGGAAGACCGTGCTAAAGCGATGCTAGACAACTTTTTAGTCCAAGTACGTAGTGGTGAAGCCGACTTTGCTAAGTTAGCTAAACAGTATTCTGAAGATCCAGGTTCAGGGGCAAAAGGCGGTGAATTAGGTTGGGCAGATCCAGGTATGTACGTGCCTGAATTCTCTCAAACATTAGCCAGTTTAAGCGAAGGTCAAATCAGTGAGCCATTCCGTACTACACACGGCTGGCATATTGTGCAACTTGAATCTCGTCGCACAACTGATGCAACGGATCAATTTAACAGTAACCGAGCACATCAGTTAATTTTCCGTCGTAAATTTAACGAAGAATTACAAAACTGGTTAGATGAAATGCGCTCTGAAGCTTATATTGAAATTATTGAGCCTGAAACAAAACGAGGTTAAGCAAGATCAATGACTAAACGTATTGCTATTACTCCCGGTGAACCAGCAAGCATTGGCCCCGACTTAGTCATCAAACTCGCTCAGCAGGCTTGGCCTGCTGAGTTAGTTGTTTGTGCCGATCCAGATTTATTGATGAGCAGAGCCAAATTACTTGGACTCCCTTTGCAACTCAAACCTTATCAACCGTCACAACCGCCACAACCTCAAGCAGCAGGCACCTTAACCATAGTGCCTTTTGCATTAGCTGAGCCTTGTGAATGTGGGGTATTAAACGAAGCCAACAGCGCTTATGTTGTTGATACCTTGCGTTACGCTGGCGAAAAAAACATGTCTAATGAATTTGATGCTGTCGTTACGGGTCCCGTGCACAAAGGCATAATCAATCAAGCCGGCATCCCATTTAGTGGTCATACCGAGTTTTTTGCGTTGCAAGCCAACTGTGCAGATGTGGTTATGATGTTAGCCACGCCGGGGTTACAAGTTGCCTTAATGACTACGCATATCCCATTAGCGTATGTGGCTAAAGCGATAACACGTGACAGATTGCACCACATCATTAGCATTTTGCACCGCGAACTGGTGAGTAAATTTGGTTTAGGCTCACCCAAAATTTATGTCTGTGGTTTAAACCCGCATGCAGGAGAAGACGGCCATTTAGGTCGTGAAGAAATTGATACCATGATCCCCGCGCTAAACGAGTTACGTGCGCAAGGTATGGATATTGTTGGCCCGTTGCCAGCAGATACTCTATTCCAGCCAAAGTATCTTGAACAAGCTGACGTGGTACTCGCCATGTATCATGACCAAGGATTACCTGTGCTTAAATCTTTAGGATTTGGCAAGTCGGTCAATATCACTCTAGGTTTACCTTATATTCGCACCTCAGTCGACCATGGTACAGCGCTTGAACTAGCGGGTACCGGAAAAGCGGATAGCGGCAGTTTTACCTGTGCATTAAACAAAGCCATCGAATTGGCCTCAAAAAGTAAGTAACCCATTTTAATGAGCAATAAAGTACATTTAGGCCACACGGCCAGAAAACGTTTTGGACAAAACTTTCTTACCGATCAAGGTGTGATCAGCAGTATCGTTGGTGCTATTGCACCTGACAACGATCATGTGATGATTGAAATTGGTCCTGGTCTTGGTGCATTAACCGAACCGGTTGCAGACACCATCGATAACCTAACCGTTGTTGAATTAGACCGTGATTTAGTAGAACGTTTACAAAAGCATCCCATACTTAAAGACAAGCTAACCATTCATCAAGGTGACGCGCTGCAGTTTGATTTTTCGAAATTACAACAGCCTGGCAAAAAGATGAAAGTATTTGGTAATTTGCCTTATAATATTTCAACGCCATTGATGTTCCATTTGTTTGAGTTTGCGGAACAAATTGAAACGATGCACTTCATGCTACAAAAAGAAGTGGTGTTGCGTTTATCAGCCAGCCCCGGCACTAAAGCCTACGGTCGTTTAACCGTTATGGCACAGTACTTCTGTCAGGTAGTTCCGGTACTTGAAGTGCCACCACACTGCTTTACACCGGCACCTAAAGTTGACTCAGCAGTAGTGCGTTTATTGCCATACGAAGTTAAACCTTGGCCATGTAAAGATGTGAATGTACTACGTCACTTATGTTCTACAGCGTTTAGTATGCGCCGCAAAACATTGCGCAATAATCTAAAAGCCCTATTGTCTGATGATGATTTTGCGTCATTAAACATCGACTCCAGTATGCGGCCAGAACAAATCAGTGTTCCGCAGTATGTTGAGATGGCTAATTTACTGTGTGACAACAAAAAGTAATAATAAGGGCATGCCAATACGAGCATGCCCTTTTGTTTTAAAGACAGGATGTAGAATGAGCCAAGGCGAATCACCGATAAAAATAAAAGTCGACACCCAATATCTAGAACAACAATCTGATGTTGCCGACAACAAATTCCTTTTTAGTTATACCATTACCATCATCAATTTAGGTGATAGCAAGGTCACACTCAAAGATCGTCATTGGATTATTACCGACGCTAATGGCAAAGAAAGTGAAGTCAAAGGCCCTGGCGTGGTGGGTGAAACCCCAACGATTTCACCTAATACCGCATATCAGTATTCGAGTGGCACAGTCATGGAGACACCTGTAGGCTTTATGCATGGGTCTTATGGCATGGAAGATGCTCAAGGCAAACGTTTTTTAGCGGCTATTCCCGCGTTTAGATTAGCCGTTCCAGGCATTTTGCAGTAAATCATGGCACACTATTTTGTTGGTGATATTCAAGGGTGCTTTGCAGAGCTAACCTTACTGTTACAAAAAGTAGACTTTACCCCATCTAAAGATGAGTTGTGGGCGGTCGGTGATTTAGTCGCACGAGGAACTGAATCCTTGGCAACATTAAGGTTTTTTAAGTCACTGCAAAATTCCGCAAAAGTGGTACTCGGCAATCATGATCTGCATTTACTGGCACTTCATGGCAAATTAAAACGCCCTCACCCGCAAGATCATCTTAGTGAGTTGCTTAACGCACCCGATATCAATCAACTAACCGATTGGCTAAGACAACAACCGTTAGTTCGCACATTGCCCGAACACAATATCATCATGACGCATGCAGGCGTCCCACCACAATGGGATATCGACACCCTGATACAAGAAGCAAAGCAAGTCAGCGTTGCGCTACAACAAGATGATTATTTAACGGCGTTAATCGCACAAATGTACACTGAAGATTCAGAACAGTGGTCAAGTGAGTTACACGGTATTGATCGTTTACGTTATTGTATCAATGCATTGACCCGAATGCGTTTTTTGCATTCTGATGGCCGCCTTGAGTTTAAGTGTAAAACACCACCACAACAGCAAACATCAGCTGAGCTCGCACCCTGGTTTGAATTTCCATCACGCTGTGCCCCGCAAAATACTATCGTGTTTGGTCATTGGGCCGCCTTGATGGGTCAAACTCCTCAGCCACATTTTATGGCATTAGACACAGGCTGTTGCTGGGGCGAACACCTCACGTTATGGCATCTTGAAAAGAATGAAAAAATTACCCAAAACAGGTTAATTTAACGTTAAACTAAAGTAGCAATTTGCCGATAACAATAACAATCGTATTGATTATCTGCGCATGCTGTAAAAGCTCAAACTACCCTATAACTAAAAGTGAAGTTTTAATACATACCATTCGTGTAAATCAACAAAGTCTCTTAAAAGACTGTTACACAGAAAAGTGACCGATATTAAATTTGAGCATTGACAAAATTTGCCTGAGAAACATGTGTTTGTTAATCAACTCAATATCAAAATCACTTAATAATAAAAACCAGGATCAAATAATAATAGTCGGAGTATTGTATGAAAATTAATGTAGCAACCAGGGTTATTGGCGGTTTTACCGTTGTAACACTGTTACTTGTGGTCCTCGGGGTTGTGACTCTACTCAGTAACAACAGTATCAAAGACGGCACAACCATCCTTAAAACGGTCAGCCTACCTGCGTTAGAAGCGACCAGTATTTTAAGTGAAAACCTTAGCACTCAACAGATTGAAGCAGTGCTGGCTTACTACAGTAATCACTCATCTAAAATTCCGGATATCGAGAAAAAGCTTATCGACCTCGACAACCGCTTTAAAAGCGATATGACTCGTTTAGGTAATTTAGTCAGCCAACAATCTCAACTTGCACAGCCATTAAACGAATTGAATAAAAGCTATAACCTGTACGAAGCTAGCGCAAACACCATGCTTAATGAAAGGGAAAGCGCACTTAGCTTGCAAGAAAAATTATTAACAATGCGCAGTAATTTAGAGAATGCCGCCGATGACTCATCGTCCATTTTACTCGACGTGATTGATTTAGAAACCAGTGAAGATGAAACTGAGCGCAGTTTAGCAGCGTCTGCAAGTTTAGTTGATGGCACATTAATTAATATTATTACGACTATTTACGATTTAGTTGCCACAACTGAGCAAAGCAAATATGACCTTATCATTAAAGAACTTGATTATATGGTCAGCGAAGCAACAACTAAAATCGACTACATTAACCGCCAAGGTACTGGTGTTATCAGCAGCTCAATTTTAGAAGACTTGACTGTCGAAAGCGCAAAAGTCTTTAAATTACTTAATGGTAATGACTCAATCATTGCACTAAAGCAGCAACAGCTCAATCACGAGTTTGCCGCGACAAAGCAGTTAAATGACACACAAATCGCCGCCAAAAATGTCAATGCGATGATGACTGTATTAGCTAAATCGATTGATAACTTTGCCAGTGATATCAGTAATGATGCACTGAGTATTATTGATTCAGCTTTTTATAAAACGCTTGGTGTAGTACTGTTTGCAATTGTAGTGGCCATTGTGGTCAGTATTGCCGTTATTACCCCATTAACCAAGTCTTTAGAAAAAGTTAACCAGGCCTTAAACGTATTAGCGTCTGGCGACTTAACTCACAAGTTAGATGATTCAGGCCATGATGAGTTTGCCGAACTGGCTAAAAACTGTAACCGCTTAGTCGACAGCTTAAGAAGCTTAATTGTAGGTATTGTTGACCGCGCTAATCAGCTTGCGGCAGCAGCAGAGCAAACTTCAGCCATTACCTCGCAAACCACGATTGGTATTCAAGAGCAAAAAAGTCAGGTTGATCAAGTTGCGACCGCTACCACAGAGCTAAGCTCTAGCGCACAACAGGTTTCGATGAGTGCCGATCAAGCTTTAAATGAAATCAAGCAAGCAGATCAAGAAGCCCAGCACATGCGCTCGCTTGCCGAAGAAAGCAAAAACACCATCCTCGCATTGGCTGAAGAAGTGGCTAAAGCAGGCATCGTGATTAACAAAGTTCACTCAGACAGTGCCTCAATTGGTTCAATTTTAGATGTCATCAGAGGCATTGCAGATCAAACTAACCTACTGGCTTTAAACGCGGCCATCGAAGCCGCCAGAGCGGGCGAACAAGGTCGCGGTTTTGCTGTGGTGGCTGACGAGGTTCGTAATCTTGCGTCTCGCACCCAACATTCTACCAGTGAAATTCAGCAGATGATTGAAGTCCTTCAAGTCGGCACCCAAGAAGCTGTTGCGGTGATGGAGCTTGGACGCGCACAAGCAAACAGCTGTGTAGATAAAAATGAACAAGCTAACATTGCCCTAGAAACCATCAGTAAATCGGTTCATAGAGCTTATGATTCGGGTAACCATATTGCCCATGCTGCACAAGAGCAAAATATTGTTAGCCAGCAAGTATCAGAAAAACTAGAACACATTGCATCTATATCTGAAGAAACGGCCACTGGTGCAGATCAAACAGCGCAATCAAGTCATCAGGTGGCAATGCTTGCAGAAGAGTTACAAGCCTCTGTACGAGAGTTTAAAGTATAACTACTAGCATATTGTCACATATGGATAAAAGGCCCCCAGGGGCCTTTTTTGTGCCTAATTTTATTTCGTTCTCGCCCGCAAAAACATAAAAAAAATACCGATAATTTCTTATCGGTATTTTTTATTGGAACGTATTACATTACGTATTTAACCTGAACTCGGTATAAGGGATGAACTTATGCTATTTAAAATCAACACGTTAATCCATCTCACTTTCAAGCTTGTCATTTGTTCCGCAAACAAGGCGAATTGAAGCGTCAATAGCTAGCCTATTGTAAGTCGATTCAACGCAGTTAGCGGGGCAAAGGACTGTTTGAAAGGCATTTATTATCCCGAGTTGAGGTTATTTAACCTGATATCAGGTTATTTAGTCTTCATCACCCGCACCACCACCAACACGATCTTTAATCGCTGCAGTGATAGGGCCACCATCATGACCATTAGCCGAAGCCCAATCTAAGATGGTTTTGCCATCTGCTTCAGGGGCTGCTAGATCAGACGATGGCATACGTTTTGCGATAAACTCACCGACATCATTCGCATTTGAACTGTAGGCAGTACGCAATAAACTGCTGCCATCACAAGAAATGCTTGAATACACGTTACGTAATTTGACACGAGTTTCTTTCATTTTTTTACGTAAACGATTTTTGTCGTCTGATTTAACATAATCACAAATGTTTGCTACTAATTGTTCCGTATTGGCAACAGCAGGGGTTGACACAAAAGATGCTGCAATCAGGGCTGCAATAGCCACAGGCAATAGACGCATCCGACACTCCTTTATCATTATAGTTATATAGCTATACATACAGTCGACAGTAAAGCTCGCTGATGTATCTTAATTTCAGGGTATAAACGTGATTAATTTAACACTTTTTCACTAAAGTGTTAAAGCTATATTGCAATCCTTTGTCGTTTGTTAAAGTTTCTGAATTTTCAATATGCCACGAACCATCATCCCAAGCAGGAAAATGCGTGTCACCCTCGACGTCTAAATCAATCATAGTCAGATATAATATGTCAGCTTGGGGTATTAATTGTTCGTAAAGTTGACCACCACCAATAACCACCACTTCTTCACAATCACCTGCGGCAGCCAAGGCTTGCTCAAAATTTACGACGCAAGTGACACCGTCTATAACGAGCTGACTATTACGACTAATCACAATGTTATGACGCCCTGGTAATGGCCGGCCAATAGACTCATATGTTTTACGGCCCATAATGATAGGTTTTGATAATGTCATCGCTTTAAAATGGCGTAAATCTTCAGGTAAATGCCAAGGCATTTTATTGTCTTTACCAATCACTCTATTATTTGCCATAGCGGCAATCATTGCGATACGCATTGTAAAAGAATCCTTTTCTATAATGGCTTAGACTTATTTTAGCCAGATGCTTAGTTGAAAAACCACGATATTGAATCGTACTTAGCAGAAATTCGAACATCAACTCTACACCTAAATTTGAGGCTCGATTTCAATGTTTGATTTAGTATGATTAGAAGCTGTTTATAACATCAATTACATTAAATAATGGGTCGAGTGCGATAATACAACAAACTTGGTAACGCTAATCCAACGGCTAACGCACCTAGGATAAAGACGGTTTTTAAACCATTTAGAATGACTTGGGCAGTTAACTCTGGGCTCACTTGGCTTTGTGCGGTTAACTGAATGAGCGCGATTACCGTATTAAAAGCATACGTACCGGGAACCATAGGAATAATGGCCGCAACAGCGTACATTAACGGTGGCGCTAAATGGCGTTTAGCAAACTGGATAGTGATAACCCCAACAACAGCTGCGGCAACAAACGTTGCCCATTCTATCGGCATAGAGAACTGCAATAGTAGCGTTCTAAAACTATGACCTATGGCGCCAGCAATCGCACAGTAAATCAAGTAACGTTTAGGTACATTAAACACCATAGCAAAACCCACAGCAGGTATTGCAGAGAAAAAAGCGTCATGTAATAAGATGCTTAACAAAGATAGCATTAGAAAATTCCGCCCATCTGCATCGCAATAGTAATGCCAATCACCGACGCGAGGGTGAGCAAGGTAGCATGACCCCAACGAGAAATGCCCACATTCATGTGGCCTTTCACCATATCGGAAATCGCATTTATCAATGGAAAACCGGGCACTAACATCAATACGCTGGCAGCCATCGTCGCTTGCGGAGTGGTAGTTATCGGCCAAAGATAACCAATTTGGGCAATGCCAGTAATCACAAAAGCTGTAATTGAAAAGTTAACTAAAAGATTGAAGTGCTTAGAGGCAAAAAATAACCGCACCATCATGCCGATAGAAGAGGCAAAAAAAGTAATGATGCACGCGATCAGGTCACCATCAAACAAATGACAAAAACTGGCGCAAGATAAACCGATCATGGGGACAACAGCTATTGCGGGGTAAGACTTAGGTTTGATGTGCGCTAAACGACGTCTAACTTCGTTTGCACCATAAATGCCTTTTTCAGCTAAGATGCATATGCGCTGAAGCTCGCAAATGACCATCATATTAATGCCGTGGGCTCGAATGCGCCGAGTTGTAGTAATACAACGCCCATGCACTAGGCTCGTGAGCACTAATGCATTAGACGAAATAGACAGCTCAATACTGGCAAGCCCAAGTGCTTTACCAAGGCGCTGACTGATCTCTTCAACAAGATCAGACTCAGCACCATAGGCCAACAGCAATTGCGCGCAGCGCACTACAAGACGGGTTATATCATTTTGGCTATCTGCGTACACGATATCCTCAAATGAGCAAATTAACGTTGGTAAATAACTTCGACATCATAATCATCATCATCGAAATCATCATCAAAATCATCATCATAATCTTCGTTGACGGATTCTTCAGTACCCTGATGATAGTTATCCCACTTGAACTCAACATCAGCATCAGCAGTAATTTCTTCTTTAACCACTGGGATACTTCGAATGTAATCAAGCATCTTGATGCTCAATGCTTCAGTACCGGTACGATTATAAGCAGACATAGTGTATACATCGCCTTGCCAATCTAACTCTTTGACAATCGCATCCATTTTCTCTTGTAACTCTTCTTCAAGTAACAAGTCAGTTTTGTTAAAGACTAACCAACGTGGCTTCGCCGCTAATTTTGGCGAGTATTTTTCAAGTTCGCCAACAATTGCACGTGCTGAGTGCACAGGATCGCTACCATCAATAGGTTTAATATCGATGATGTGTAACAACATACGACAGCGTTCAAGATGCTTTAAGAAACGAATACCTAAACCAGCACCTTCTGCAGCACCTTCAATAAGACCAGGAATATCGGCAATCACGAAGCTTTGACCAGGGCGTGGATTAACAACACCCAAATTTGGCACTAACGTGGTAAAGGGATAATCGGCAACTTTAGGTGTAGCACGAGAAACTGAGCGAATAAAAGTAGACTTGCCGGCATTTGGCATACCTAACAAACCCACATCCGCAAGCAATAATAATTCAAGTTTGATTGAACGTACTTCACCAGGCGTACCCAATGTCTTTTGACGTGGCGCACGGTTGGTACTGCTTTTAAAGCGGGCATTGCCTAAACCGTGGAAACCACCTTTAGCAACAAGTAGCTTTTGTCCATGTGCAGTTAAATCACCCAATGATTCTTCGGTTTCTTGATCGATAGCGCGTGTACCAACAGGTACTTGAAGAACCAAATCAGTGCCGCCATGACCAGTACAATCACGACCACGACCATTAGTTCCTCGTTCAGCCATATGGAAACGAGTAAAACGGTAATCGATTAGCGTGTTTAGGTTTTCGTTAGCTTGTAGGAATACACTACCGCCATCACCACCGTCACCGCCATCAGGACCACCATCTGGAACATACTTTTCGCGTCTAAAACTGACGCAACCGCTTCCGCCGTCACCCGCTTCTACGCGAATATTCGCTTCATCAACAAACTTCATACTGACTCCTGACGCCACTTAATCTGTAATTATAACCCCAAATCACTGGGATTTGCAGGAAAGCGCTGAAGATAGCATTCATCACGATATCGCCTACTGCATATAAACAAAATCATTAAACTATCAAATGAAGTTTAATGATATAAAAAACACAAAAGCCCCACCATAGGCAGGGCTTTCGAGATCTAGCTTAGTAGAGAATTAAGCTTCGATGCTAATAAACTTACGGTTATTAGGACCTTTAACTTCAAACTTTACTTTACCGTCTGTTAATGCGAATAGTGTGTGGTCACGACCAACACCTACATTAATACCAGCGTGGAATTTAGTACCACGTTGACGAACGATAATGTTACCAGCTAGAACTGATTCACCGCCAAAGCGCTTAACACCAAGACGTTTACTTTCTGAATCGCGGCCGTTACGAGTAGAACCGCCAGCTTTTTTATGTGCCATGAGTTAGACTCCTAAATTATGCGTTAATCGCAGTGATTTTAACTTCAGTGAACCACTGACGGTGGCCCATCTTCTTGTCGTGATGCTTACGACGACGGAACTTAACGATAGTTACCTTTTCGCCGCGACCGTGGCCAACTACTTCAGCTACGACTTTACCGCCAGCAACTAAAGGAGCACCAACATGCACTGTTTCACCATCAGCGATCAATAAAACTTGATCGAATTCAATGGTTTCACCAGTAGCAACTTCTAATTTCTCTAAACGAACTGTATGACCTTCAGCAACACGGTGTTGCTTTCCGCCACTTTGAAAAACAGCGTACATAGCTATTTCACTCCAAATGACTAACACACTAACTCATATAATTGACGAGACTAGGTGCTAAAAAACTTTTAATGACAATGGGCGCGGATTCTACGCGAAGAATTATCATCAGGCAAGCCCTAATTCACATTCAAATAAAAAAGGGCACATAACTGCACACTATTCATCATTAGCTAATGTGCGAGTGATAAAAATTAGCTAACATATTATCCTTCGAGAACAACGTTCTCTATTAAGCGATAAAACACTGACATGCTGTCATTAAATAGCGTCTTTTTGAACTAAATGGGCAGTAAACAAGTAAAGTTATACTAGAACAGCATTATGTAACACATATTTGATACAATACTTACTTTGAAAAACAGCGTTGATATCCTGTAAGATATGCGCTCAAATTCGATATGACTAATTAAAGGGTGCGAACCCTGTCGCCCAACAACCAGAGACTATTATGGATTTAAACGCCATTCGTCAACTGGCTGACACTGATATGCAAGCAGTCAATCAGCTGATATACAAACAACTTGAATCTGATGTAGCCCTAATTAACCAGCTTGGTTATTACATTATCAATGGCGGTGGTAAGCGTTTACGTCCGTTATTATCAATATTAGCGGCTAAAGCGGTTGATTATAAAGGTGAGCAACACCTCAAGCTGGCTGCCATTATCGAGTTTATCCACACCGCATCGTTACTGCACGACGACGTTGTTGATGAGTCTACACTGCGTCGTGGTCGTGAAACGGCAAATGCACTGTTTGGCAATAGTGCTAGCGTATTGGTTGGCGACTTTCTCTACACCCGCTCATTCCAAATGATGACTGAACTAGACAGCATGAAAGTGCTGAAAGTCCTAGCGCATACAACGAATGTGCTTGCTGAAGGCGAAGTATTACAGTTAATGAACTGTAACGACGCCAATACCAGCGAAGAAAACTACATGCGGGTGATTTATTGCAAAACGGCAAAGTTATTCGAAGCCGCAACCCAATTAGCCGGTGTATTAGCCAATGTGAGCCCAGAGCAAGAACAAGCCTTAGGTGATTACGGTAAATTTTTAGGCACCGCATTCCAGCTAACCGATGATCTACTCGATTACACCGCCAATGCCGATGAGTTAGGTAAAAACATTGGTGATGACTTGGCTGAAGGTAAACCAACGCTTCCGCTAATCTATGCCATGGAAAATGGTTCAGATGCAGCTAAACAGCTCATTCGTGAAGCCATTGAACAAAGCGATGGCACTAAAGCCATTGATGAGATTTTAACTGCGCTGCATGAGTCTGGCGCATTATTGTATACCCAGGAGAAAGCTCAGGTTGAAGCTCAAAAAGCAATTGATGCCTTAAGTATTTTACCTGAAAGTGATTATAAGCAAGCTCTAATTTCATTGGCTCACCTCTCTGTGAACCGCAACAATTAATCACAGTCATTAATCACAGTCATTAATCACAGTCATTAACCACTGTTATTAACCACAGCGAATATCTAAAATCGTTTTCTACAATGGCGCATTTATCATTAACTAAATGCGCCCTGCTTTTTCAACATTTACACTTGCCAATCGATTGGTTTATCACCTTGCGCCACCAACATTTGATTAATTTTCGAAAAGTGCTGACATCCAAAGAATCCACGATAAGCAGACAAGGGCGATGGGTGCGGGCCGGTTAACACCTTATGTTGTGATGCTGTAATCAAGCGACCTTTCTTAATGGCATGGTTTCCCCAAAAAACAAATATTATGGGAGCATTCTGTTGGTTCAGCTCGATTAATACATTATCTGTAAATATTTCCCATCCTGATTTTGCATGAGAATGAGCAGCACCTTGCTCGACAGTGAGCACAGTATTTAATAGTAATACGCCCTGCTTAGCCCATGCGGACAACTCACCATGCACAGGGACATTAAAGCCCTCAATATCATTTTTCAGCTCCTTGTACATATTGGCTAACGAAGGTGGCGTCTTAACCCCCTTTTTAACTGAAAAAGACAGCCCATGCGCTTGATTAGGGCCATGATAAGGATCTTGCCCTAATACCACTACTCTAACCTGATTTAGAGGCGTTAAATCAAATGCTGTAAACACTTCGTCGTCTGGCGGGTATATCACTTTTCCTTGCGATCGCTGCTTAGCAATAAATTGTTGCAGTTGCTGATAATATAATTGAGACGATTGCTGCGCTAAAAATGTTTCCCAGCTGGCCATCATGATGTTTCCTTTTATCAAAATACGTACCTAAAAATATGATGGCATGACAAACCATTAATCACGAACCAACACCTAAAAATCAATCATTATCATGGATAACAGTTGCACTGAAAAATGTTCTCAGCCAAACATTACTGCTGAATAACAACAATAAAATCGTAGATAAAGATCTCAATAGACAATTTTTTACCTGATATTTTATATAGAAATCGTTACACTCGATTGAAACTAACTCACCGACAAAGTGGATCTGATGTCTGAACAAAAAACTGAACTCACCATGTACCAAATTGCCGATCAATTTATCGCGCTAGCCAATCAATTAAGCCAACAAGAAAATGATATTGGCAAAGTTGGAACCGCAATGAGATTTGCTTCTGCACGCTTTAACGCTTTCGAAGCCGCCATTAAATCAACTGATTTAGCTGCTGAAAAAGACAATGCTTTAGAGTGGTTTTCAAACGAATTCAAGGCTATGTTAAACGAAAACCTAGACGACCATATTGCTAACCCACCAGTTCCTGCACAGCAACCGGCTGATGATGCAGTCAAAATGTTTAAAGCAGATTAAACGTTAATATGATTAAGCCATCATACTCGATGGCTTAGTCAGTTAAACAAGTGAGTAAATCACTCTAATTGCCAATAAAATTAATACCACACCAGACAACCTATCAATCAATTGCGACTTTTCACGCAACTTCGGTAATACGGCAGAATGCGATAATACAAACGCGATAATGGTATACCACAGCCCATCAATGACTAGCGGAGTCAGCACAATCAAGCCTTGACCAACGGGTGTTTGAGCCGCAAGAACAAACTGACTGAACAATGCCAAAAAAAACAATAAAATCTTAGGGTTGAACAATGAAATGGCTAAACCGTCGCGTGCAGCTTCCCATAAGCTACTCGGTTTTCCAGCCGCTAACTTTTGTTGCATACCGCCCTTTGACTGCAATGATTGTATGCCTATCCAGGCTAAATAAAGCGCCCCGATTATGGCTATCGCGTTAAAAATTATTGGCGAAGCCTTAAGCACTACAGCTAATCCCAGCAACGTCACTAACGCATAAATACCGATTCCAATCGAATGAGCCCATGCGCAAACTACGCCATGTAAAC
Source organism: Shewanella sp. MF05913 (assembly GCF_059758095.1). NCBI lineage: Bacteria > Pseudomonadati > Pseudomonadota > Gammaproteobacteria > Alteromonadales > Shewanellaceae > Shewanella > Shewanella sp. MF05913. Next base: position 69,218 of record NZ_JCAYNT010000015.1, on the reverse strand, counting down.
GACCACCGCTTAATGTGTGCCGAACAACCATGGCTAAACTCGGTCCTGGCGACATCGCCCCTAAACAACAAATGGCTAACAACCCCAGCCAAGTACTAAACGTCATAACACCTCTATTTTCTATTCACTATTTTAACTACCAGTTAAGCGTGCCCTGCTAATGTTACCTTACTTTACATTTACATAAACAAATAACAGGCCCTATGACGATTTTAATGATGATATTACTGGCAGTCATTTTTACTGCCGTGGCGGGGCTCATTTGGGCTAAAATCAATGGTAAAGCAATCCCAACACTTGTGATTATGATGTTGGTATTTATGGGAATATGTTTTGCAGGGGTCATTGCATTTGTCAATAAAGGTGAAGATTATTTAGCTTACCAGGCTTTGCGTTGGCAACCGCTAGAACCAGATAAAATTGCAGAGTACGTGTCTCAAGGTAACATTGTGTTTGTCGATATTACAGCCGATTGGTGCATACCCTGCCAAACAAACAAGGCAAATGTGTTGCATCGAGAACAAGTGGTTAATCAACTAAACCAACCACACATTGTGCTTATGCAAGGTAACTGGACAGAAGCTGATGCGGTTATCGAGCAATACATGGGGCAACAAGGTGTAGCGGGTACACCATTTAATAAAATATATGGCGCTGCCTATCCGGACGGTATTGAGCTACCTAAAGTGTTAATTATCGACGATATAGCTAAAGCTTTATCTTTAGTCGCACATTAAACGCCCACTAAACACCATAAAAAAAGACTGCCGAAGCAGTCTTTTTTATTCATAGCGCTCACTATTGTGAGTGTTATTAGCGTTGTATCAGTGCTTAGAAGCGATAGTTTACACGGCCGTAGTAGTAGCCACCGTTGTAATCAAATGGACCACTTTCGTAGTACACCGCACCTAATGCGCCTAATGTGCCATCTTTAAGCTTTTGCGCTTCTTGGTCGAATATGTTGTTCGCGCCGACTGAAACAGTCAGGTTATCCATCACAGCGTAGCTCACTTCAACATCAATTGTCACAGCGGCATCAGCGGTTTCAGACCCCCAATCAGACGTGTCATCAGCATGTGTCGCGTAGTACTCACCAAAGTAGTTCGCACGAACAGACGTACTTAGATCATCCCAGCTCTGGCCCCACGTTAATGTAGCACGGTGTGCAGGAATACCATCTTCTAAACGGCGCACTTTACCTAAGTCTGTTGTGGCTTCGTCAAACTTATCAACTGAGGTGTCTGTCCAGCCATACGCTAGGCTAAACTTAGCATCACCAGAAAACATGTCCATACTGTAAGAGCCTACAATATCAACACCTTGAGTGGTGGTATCAAAGTCATTGGAATAGTAGGTTACTGCTGAAATTAGCTCCGGGAACTCAACCCCAGCCGCTCTTAACGCATCGTAATCACTAGCTTCCACATCAATCTGACTCGATTGTGCAATACGACCTGTCACTTCAATATTGTAGTAATCAACGGTTAAGAATAAATTTTCATATTCATACACAAAACCAACTGCATAACTGACAGACTCTTCCGGCTTTAACGTTTCACCACCATAAAATGCGGCTAGTGGATTTGTAGGCGGTGCAATAAAGGTCTGAATTAATTCGCCATTAACAATTGATGTTTGGGTATTTACTACGTTTTCTTGACCCACCGTTGGAGCACGGAAACCAGTACTGTGAGATGCACGGAACGACAACTCATCAGTAGCGATATACTGAGCAGTTAACTTATAGTTTAACGTGTCACCAAAGGTAGAGAAGTTTTCATAACGCAGTGCAACACCAAGTAAGATGTCATCTGTTAGGTACGCTTCAACGTCGGTATATACACCGATGTTGTTACGCTTGTTCTTACCTGCCGATTCTGGTCCAAACCCTTTAAAACCGTGCGAACCGATGTTAAAGCCTTGGTCTGCATAAGGGCCGGCAATCCACGATGCCTCTTCACCTTGACCAATCTCAAATGACTCTTCGCGCCATTCAAAACCAGTAGCAAAGCTAATATCTTCTAAACCACCAATGGTCACAAAACGATTCATATCAGCGTTAAAGGTGGTTTCTATTTGCTCGTATGAGCCAGTATCAAAGTCAGTTGGTGTCTCTAAACCCATAGATGGGTTAAGTGAATTTTTTAAACCAAAAGTGGATTTATTACTACCGGTGCCAGCACTGACATCATAATTCCATTCGCCAGACGTCCCTTTAATACCTGCAAAGAAAGACATATCTTCAATTTTACCGGTAAATTGAGGGGTATACCCGCCTGGACGGATTTGGTTCATTGAGAAACAGTTAGGATCGGCAACCATTGCTAAATATTCAGGTGTATTTAGCACGTTTGGAACGTTAGCGGGTACAGCACTACAAGTTGACTGATCACCATTTATAGCACCAACCAACAATTCCTTTTCACCTGTATCAGGATTCACTTTTGAATAAACTAAATCACGATCTTGCGGATTACGATAATAGAAACCACCTGTAGCTTCACGTGATGACACGTTACCAAATGCATACAAGTGAGTGTTATCATTGATATCAAAACCAGAGTTTACAAATACGGTAAAATCATCATTGATCTCTGGATTACCCCAGGTTTGTGCTGGATTAAGAATTGAGGTGTTGCCCGCATCAGCAATGGCAGCAGCATCTGGACGCTGCACACTGCGACTGGTTGCATCTGCAGTTTTATATTGCGCACTGATGTTAACAAAGCCATCGTCTGTTAAAGGTAAACCTATGTTACCGTCAATGGTCGTTGCAGCGCCGTCACCTTCGTAATACTCGCCCTGGCTAACAGTGATTGAACCACCTTCAGAGGCATCTTTTAAAACAAAGTTCATCACACCAGCAATCGCATCAGAACCATACTGAGCGGCTGCGCCATCACGCAGCACTTCTACTTGCTTTAGCGCAACACCAGGGATAACTGAAATATCAGGACCTTGAGCACCATCGTTAATGCCGCCACCCTGGAATGCAATAACTGAAGCACGGTGACGACGTTTGCCATTAACTAAAATAAGTGTGCTGTCTGATGGCAGGCCACGAAGGTTAACAGGACGAACAAGCGTTGCGGCATCACTAATAGGTTGCGCACGTGAGTTAAATGAAGGTACAGAGGTTACCAACATATCAATCATGTCAGTTGAACCATTTTTCTTGAGATCATCACTGCTAATAATATCAACAGGGACAGGCGAGTCGCCAATTGAACGAGGTGCTGCGCGAGAACCCACGACAGCAATTTTTTCAACGTTTTCTTTTTTTGCCACTTCTTCGTCTGCAGCGAAAGCTTGTGAGCTGACAACTGTTCCGGCAAGTGCAAAAGAGATGGCCAAGCTTAACGAGCTGAAGCCAAATTTAGTTTTTTTTGATTGCATCATTATTATCTTCCCAACTGCTTATTATTGTTGTGTTTCAACTAAGTCGTAGGTGATTCATGCCTAAAACCAGTTTTGTCTAAAATGCGAAATACTCCCTATTCCAGTTACATTTTTATAACAACATAAACACAATTGCTAACACTTTCTGAGATTAATAAGCAGTATCTAAATAATACATCGGCTTTATAAACGGTAAACATATGATTTTAAGTGACATATGTCACATTATGATTTTTTCTCAATAATATGCACATTGCAGACAAAACAACCACAAAACACGATTGTATACAAAAATTTACACAGATATAAACGCTTTTTTCGACAGCGTTCGGAGGGTGATAACAAAAAAATGGCAATCCTGATACAACCTTTGCCAATTAAACGCGACCCGTGTAGCTTAGAGGAATAATCTAAACGGACGTTTGATTTAAAAACAATAACAACTCAAAATTTACTGGGGGTAAGCATGGCTTATGATGCTGATTCAACACTCGATTTACAGCAATACACATCTATCGTCGATCTCATTGAGAAATCTTGTCACAAGTTTGCTGATAACACGGCATATGCCTGTTTAGGAAAAGACACCACATTCAGTGAAATAGAACGTGATTCACGCCATTTTGCAGCTTACTTACAACATTGCACCAATTTACAACCAGGCGATAGGGTTGCACTTCAACTGCCTAATATTACTCAATTTGTTATAGCAGCATATGGCATAATTCGCGCAGGTATGGTGTTAGTCAATACCAACCCTATGTATACCGAACGGGAACTAACCCACCAGTTTAATGACTCTGGAGCCAAAGCCTTAGTCGTGTTATCCGATTTATTACCCACATTAACCAATGTGGTCAATAACACTCCGGTTGAGTTGGTCATATCAACTCACGCGATGGACTTGATTGAGGCACAGCCGCAACCAGAAGCGCCGTTTGCTACAATGACGTTTTTAGACGTGCTAGCAGAAGGGGCAAAACAGCAATATCAAGTAGTAACGCCCAATCATAATGACTTAATTGCCTTGCAATATACTGGTGGCACAACGGGTTTATCAAAGGGTGCGATGCTCAATCATGGCAACCTTTTAGCCAACTCTGCTCAAGTAAAATCACGTGTCGCAAGCACCATGAATCAAGGTCATGATGTATTTGTTGCGCCGCTACCGATTTATCATATTTATGCGTTTATGGTGAATTTAGTGTTGTATTTTGAATCGGGTAGTTGCTCGGTGTTGATCCCTAACCCACGCGATATCGCAGGGTTAATCAATACAATGAAAACCTACCCTTTTACCGGGTTTGCGGGGTTAAACACTTTGTTTGTGGGCTTATGCCATCAACCAGAATTTAAAGCCTTAGATTTCAGTAAAATGACCATCACTATTTCAGGCGGTACCGCCTTAACCAGTGCCGCGGCAAATTTATGGCAACAAACCACTGGTTGCATGATTTCTGAAGGATATGGTCTGTCAGAAACATCACCGGTTGTCAGTTTGAACTCACCAGGCTATCAACGCCTTGGCACAATTGGTAAACCGGTATTGGGCACCGAGGTTAAAGTGCTGGATATGGATGACAATGAAGTCGCCACTGGCCAAGCCGGTGAGTTAGCTGTTCGTGGACCGCAAGTGATGCAAGGATATTGGAACAAACCTGAAGAAACAGCCAAAGTCATGACCCAAGATGGTTTCTTTAAAACGGGTGATATTGGCATTGCTAGCGAAGATGGTTACCACACCATTGTCGATCGTAAAAAAGACATGATTATCGTTTCAGGCTTTAATGTTTACCCAAATGAAGTTGAAGACGTACTTTCAACCAATGAACTCGTGCTTGAGTGTGCGGTTGTGGGTGTCGATGATGAACGTACTGGCGAAGCCGTAAAAGCCGTTATTGTATTAAAACAACCTTCTGCCGACCTAGAAGCGACGAAACAAGTTATTAATGACTATTGTCGCAGCCAATTAACGGCCTACAAGGTACCGCGGATTATTGAATTTACAGAGCAACTGCCAAAAAGTACCGTAGGTAAAATTTTACGCCGGGAACTGCGTAAATAAGCTCACAATATCTTTAATTGTTTGCACAATAAAAAAAGATGCCTCGGCATCTTTTTTTATTAAAAACCATACTCACTAAGCGGGTTCGCTGTCCATCAGCAATTGCAGACTGGCAAATTCCCGATATAACGCATTGCTAGTCATCAATTCATTATGGGTGCCGCTCGCAACTAACTGACCTTTATCCATCACAAAAATCCGATCAACATTAATCACCGTCGCTAATCGGTGAGCAATAATCACAGTGGTGCGTTTTGCCATTAATGAATCAAGGGCTTGCTTCACTTTAACTTCACTCACCGCATCTAAGGCACTGGTCGCCTCATCAAGTAACAACAATGGTCTGTCAGCTAAAATGGCTCTGGCAATGGCAATTCGTTGCTTTTGGCCACCCGACAATCTCACGCCGCGCTCACCAAGATACGTTGCGTAGCCATCAGTAAATTCGCGGATAAACTCATCCGCTTTAGCAGCAACACACGCCTGCATGACCTCATTGTCAGATGCAGATAAACGACCGTAACGCACATTTTCAAGCACGTTCATTGCAAAAATGACCGACTCTTGCGGGACTAATGCATACTGCTGACGTAAATCAGTTAAAGACAAGGTTGCAATATCAACATCATCTAATAAGATTTGCCCGGCTTTGGGTTGGTAAAAACGCATCATTAACTCAAACAGAGTACTTTTACCTGCACCACTGGGTCCAACAAGCGCGACACGCTCTCCAGGCTGAATGGTTAACGACAATTGCCGGATGACATTTTGGCCGCTGTCAGAGGGGTATGCGAACACTACATTATTGAAATGCAGTAACCCTTTTACTGGCAAACTCAATTGATTGGGTACAGCTTGCTGCGGAATATCAACGGGGGTATAAACCAGTTCCATTAAGCGTTCTGCCGCACCAGATGCACGTTGAATTTCACTAAATACTTCGCTAATTGTCGCGACTGCGCCGGCCACCATGACGGCATAAAACATAAATGCTGATAGCTCTCCGGCACTAATGTTACCGCTCATCACATCTTTTGCGCCGACCCAGGTCACAAATGCAATGGCACCAATACTTAAAAACATCACAGTAGAAATCAATAAAGCACGATACTTAATACGCCCTTTTGCCACATCCATTACCGCCTCTACGCGATCGGAAAATAGTTGGCGATCTTTTGCTTCATGGGTATAAGCTTGAACGGTATGGATTTCATGTAAGGTTTCATCAATATATGCGCCTAAATCACCGACACGATCTTGGCTTTTACGCGACAACACTCTAACTTTACGGCCAAAATAACTCACAGGTCCCAGCACTAAAGGTACCGCTAACAACACCAGCAAAGTCAGCTTTACACTGGTAAAACCCATCATAACAATACCGCCTAAGACTGTTACGCCGGATCTCAATGCCATTGATAAGCTCGACCCAACCACACTTTGAATTAACGTACTGTCAGCAGTAAATCGAGAAATGACTTCACCGGTGCGTTGAGTAGCAAAAAAGCCTGGCGATAACGACAACAAATGCTGATAAACCTGCAAGCGGATGTCTGCGCTTACCCGCTCGCCCAGCCATGTCATTAAATAAAATCGACAAAAAACCGCCGTACCACTAATTGCGGTAATCCCAACAATAATCAACATGATCTCATTTAATCTGGCGGCATTGTCGGCAATAAACCCTTCATCAACCATCATTTTTACGCCCTGCCCAAGTGATAACCACGCAAGCGAACCGATGAACAAAAAGATGATGGCAGCAAAGACCTTTAATTTATAAGGAGATAAAAAATGCAAAATCCAGGGTAAGACGCGGTATGGTGTAGTCACAATTGAGGCCGAGTCTGAAGTAGCAGTAACATCAGATGGCGGTGTCGGTGAGTTCGTCACAGTAATAACCAGCAAATAAAACTAAGATAAAACGATAGTAACAACAAAATGTGAGATTGTAGATGCCTTATACACCCAATAAACTAGGCAAACCAAAATCTATAGGTACAAAAAACAAATAATAATAAATAGGCTATGCAAAACATGTTAAACAAACCTAAAGGGTTCACCTTAATCGAACTCGTTGTTGTGATTGTCATTTTGGCAATACTTGCCATCGTTGCGAGCAGTAAATTCATCAGTTTACGTAAAGAAGCCATTGTCTCCACCATGGTGGGAATGGAAGCAGCAATGCAATCTGCCGCGACATTAACCTACTCTAAAGCCGCTATCGCGGGAGTTGAAAGGCTTGCATCAACCACGCTCAATATTGATGGTGTAGACGTGGTGTTAGCTTATGGTTACCCCAACGGCACTGCTGTGGGTATAGATTTATTGATGAATATCCCTACAGACGACTGGAAAAAACGCGCAAGTGTTTACTCTGGCGCTTGGATTTATTGGCATGGGGATATTGCAGAAGATGCTGGCGTTGCCCAATGTTATTTACGCTATAGGCAAGCGACATCAACCACTGCACGGCCAATCATTAATGTTGAAACAAGCGGTTGCTAACCGCAACTATCGTTAAGCGTCAGGATAACGAGCTTCAATGTTTTTTAATGAACGCAAAAATAACCCTAAGCCACCAATACTCAATACTAAAATGACAATTAAATCGAATGCGCTCATGTACGAAAACCGAAAGTTAATCGCGCTGATCACGCCAAATATAAGAGCGACTAACGACCCAAAGGTAAGCAGCCAACCCAGAGGGTTTTTACCGTTATAAAACATTAACCCGACCCCAAACATAAATGGGATCATGACCATGCCACTCGTTAATCCAAAACCACCCAATTGATACAAATGACTGCCAAAGCCAAATGAACTGGTCACTTTGATGGCATTGAGTAACATGTAAAAACCGCCACACATCATGGCTAAGCCAATAAAAAATTGACCTATACCGCCGCTTGTTCCACCAGCACCTTTCATCATTATCCCTTGAAATACTTTACGATAATGACAATTTACTCAACCGCTTAGCGAATAGCAATCTTTGTCGACATCGCAATTTCTCGCGCTACTAGGCGATATCTGAGATAATGACCAAGTGTTTATTGAGCCGCATTGATCGCAATAAACGCCTCCTTGGCAATTCATCACAATTTTTTATTTAGGTAATACACCCATGACCACCCAATTTGCTTGCGCAGGCATTGAACTTGAGCTCTATCGTTACCCCACTCAACAAGCCTCAAACTTACAAGCATGGGACGCCGCTGATGAACATTTGATTAAACACTTAATCGATAGTCAGCAGCCTGTAGTGCCAACAGCCATACTGAATGACAGTTTTGGCACATTAACCTGTGCGTTAACCACCGTTAACAATCAGTGGCCAATCACCCTCGAAACCGATGCAAAAACCAGTTTGCTCGGTTGCCAGTATAATTTACAGCACAATCATTTAACGCCTGAGTCTTTGCAAATCATTAATAGCCGTGAGGCTCTGCCGCGCAATACTCAACTGGTATTAATGAAGTTACCTAAAAACCTCCATTATTTTGGCCAACAGCTTGCCCGATTATCAACCATCCTCCCTGCGGGAACAGCGGTATTAATTTCAGCTAAAGCCAAGTCGATAAATGCAGCCTTACTCAGCCTTATTGACAAAAATTTAGGTCAATCAAGTGCCAGCTTAGCCTGGAAAAACACCCGAGTGATTAGCTGTATCAGTGATGGTAATGCCCGTACTATCGCAGCACCAGTTAATTGGAAGGTGAACGAGTTAGGACTGACTATCAGCAACTTAGCAAATGTGTTTGCAGCAAATAAATTAGATATAGGCGCGAGAATAATGCTCGATAACATGCCTAAGGGAGACTTTACACATGTTGTTGATTTAGGGTGTGGTAATGGCATTTTGGGGCTTCATGCAAAACAATGTTACCCACAAGCGCAAATTCACTTTGTTGACGACTCTGATATGGCCATCGCATCGGCAAAGCATAATTGGCAGCACAATGCATTAGAGTCTTCTGATAACGCGCCACACGGACATTTTTATTGGGATGATTGCTTAACTAATTTACCCGATGAGATCAGCCCAGATCTGGTACTGTGTAATCCCCCTTTTCATCAGGGTGAAGCCATTACCGATCATATTGCATGGCAAATGTTTGTTGATGCGTACAAGCGCTTAAAAACAGGCGGTATTTTACATGTTGTCGGCAACCGGCACTTAGCCTACCACGTTAAAATAAAACGTATTTTTAATAACTGCACAACAATTGCCGCCAACGGGAAATTCGTCATATTACAAGCTAAAAAATAATCCGACAAGATAACCGATACCTAAGCACGAGCGCTTGGGTATCGGATGATTTACCGCCAACAATTCATTTTCATTATTGCATTACTGCATTACTGCATTACGTCCATTTACACTCCCCAATTGTAATTGTGACCACCCACAAAATTGGACTTACCAATAAACTAAATTGGTTGACACAAGTCATAACCAAAGACTAAAATCGTATTACCAACTTAACTTAAACCAAATTTTATAGTCGAATTTTGTAGTCGATAGTGGCCCAAATTCAGGTTTACGTTTAGGTTTACCCCATCAACATATGACAACACTCGACATGGATGTCGCTTATTTTAAGGTTGAGCTCCTCTGTCTCATACCACTAGTCGGCCCCTTAGTTATCTTTGGGGTCTTTTTTTATGATGGAACATAAAAAAACGCGCTAACAAAAATGCTAGCGCGTTTGATCATCAATGTAATGTTGGAAAGCCATTTAGCCTTTGATTTTAACTAAATTCTCAATCGAGTATAAATCCCGGTTCGCACTATTTTTACGGCGCACTTCTTCCAAAGCTTGTTGTTCTAACTTATCAAATAACACATTGATTAATCTATTAAAATGCTTATGCATTGCGAGTCGCGCTTCAGCAGCATCATGGGCAGATAACGCTTCATAAATCGCCGTATGCTCGGCCAAGGTTTTATTATTGTCGGTACTGCAGACAATATTATAATCTTCAATGATTTCGTTACTTGATGAACGCAATGACCACATATTTTCAAACAAATTAATTAGCGCACCATTGCGAGTGGAGTAAGCGATAATTTGATGAAACAGTTCATCTGCTTCTTCGACATTTTGCATGTCTTTCATCATCACTAAGGTACCGTGGAGCTTTTCAAGCTCTTCTGCTGTGATGGTCTTAGCGGCTAATGCGGCGATTTCACCTTCTACAAGCGCACGAGCTTGAGTCAACTCAAAAGCGTTTACACTGTTTACACTAACACTTTGCTTTTGATTATTGACAACATAAACACCAGAGCCGGTTTTCACTTCCACTTTTTCACGTACTTCTAACGCAATAATCGCTTCACGAATGGTCGGCCTGCTGACTTCAAACTTCTCTGCAAGCTCTCGCTCTGGGGGTAAACGACTGCCTACCGGATACTCGCCACAGGCGATGGAGGCTTCAATCGTATCGACTATTCGCCAAAATAAACGACGGTTTTTCATATACCTTCCTTCGAAAAGTAAAACCAATTTAGTGGTTTAATACTGACATATTATCGGTTAAAACCGTGACAGCAAACAACTAATAACATGACATGCCACTCACATAATAAAAATAATAGCACATTGTCCGGGCTTTAAAAGCATTGGTAATAACAATTAGCAATAAAAACACGTCAATTGGTAAAGCAAATTGGTTGACACGATGTTAATTGTTGGTTAGTTTCTATTCAGGCGCAAAGTTATGTTCAACATGCCTTAATAGCGGCATGTTCCGCTGACAGAACGAATGCACAAATCTGGGGAGATTAACGTGAAATTTAACAAAATAAATAGTATTGCAAACAGACTCAAAGCGAACAAACAACCTAATGCAATCATGTTGTGTACCTCATTTCATCACCTTTAAGCCTTAAATCATTCCTTAAACCCCCTTTGATGCAGACACGCTAACACAATGACAAATTGTGACACTCAAACGCTAAACGTGTTTTTCATAGTGAAGGTTATCAGCTCTACCTATTTACATAGATTCATTGGTAGAAAATTAATTAGGCTCGACTAGAGAGACAACATGAACCCATTCAACTCCCACACACCATTTACGTATGGGTTACTCAGACAACTATTGGTGTTATCACTGCTTATACCCTTGACGGCTCAGGTGAATGCACAAGAACACTTGGTGACATCGCAAGCGCAATATCAGCAAGTATTAAAGCTGCTGCAACCAGGCGATAGCATCATTTTACAAAATGGCACCTGGCAAGACTTTGAAATCGTATTTACAGCTAAAGGCACTGCTAAACACCCTGTGACATTAACGGCCCAAACCAAAGGCAGCGTTATCTTGTCTGGCCAATCTAACCTTCAACTGGCTGGCGAATATCTGCAGGTTTCGGGCCTAGTATTTAAAGATGGCTTCACACCAACTAATGAAGTCATTGCCTTTAAGAAGAGCGATACCGAGCTTGCCAATCATTCGCGTATCACCGAAGTCGTTATCGACAATTACAACAACCCAGACCGCCAAATGTCAGATAATTGGATTGGCATGTACGGCCAGCACAATCGCCTCGATCATAGTCATTTTGTTGGTAAACGTAATGCTGGAGTCACATTAGCAGTTCGCCTTGAAGGTGAGCAAAATCAACAAAATCATCATCGAATCGATCACAACTATTTTGGCCCTCGACCTATTTTGGGCTCTAATGGCGGTGAAACCATTAGAATTGGCACTAGCCATCACTCACTGACCAACTCATTTACCGTGGTCGAAAATAACTACTTTGATCGCTGTGACGGTGAAGTTGAAATCATTTCGGTTAAGTCAGGAAAAAACCGCATACAAAACAATTTGTTTTACCAGTCTCGGGGCACATTAACCCTAAGGCATGGCAACGGTAATATTATCGACAGTAATATTTTCTTCGGTAACGGTATTGACCACACTGGTGGGATCCGCATTATTAATCGCGATCAAACCGTCACCAACAACTATCTTGAAGGGCTCAAGGGTACGCGGTTTGGTAGCGGATTTACCATTATGAATGGCGTGCCAAACTCGCCGATTAATCGTTATCACCAGGTGGTGAATGCCAATATTAACCACAACAGCTTTATTAACTTAGACCACATAGAACTGGCAGCAGGCAGTGACAGCGAACGCTCGGCTCCACCTAAAGACAGCACGCTCACTCAAAACCTTTTTATCAACCCACAATCCCCATTGAGTTTGCATGACGACATAAGCGGTTTGCGCTTTAGCGACAACATCACTAACTTTGCCAGCAAAGACTTAAATCCAATCATAAAAAAGGGCATAAGCACCCAAAATATTACCTTGACTCGTGCGGCCAACGGTTTGTTATATCCTAGTGATACCAGGTTTGCACAGTATGGCGTCAGTAGTACATTAGTCCCCACAACTAAACAGCAAACGGGTCCTACTTGGTATCCTAAATCTGAACCCACTGTTGAGTTTCAATCAGGCAAGGTTATTAAGGTCAGCAATGCCGATGGAGAGTTAGGCAATGCCGTGGCAGCAGCATTATCGGGTGACACATTATTACTCAGCGATGGCCAATACAACATCGATACCCTGCTTGCTATCAATAAAACCTTAACGTTTAAAGCCGCAAACACGCATCAAGCCATTGTTAGTTTTGAACGCCCAAGTCTATTTGAAATTCAAAACAACGGTAACTTACAACTCGAAGGGCTTGTCATTAACGGCCAACTCAGCCCAGATGCGCCAGGCAACAGTGTTATCAGAACGCTAAAATGGGGCATGTTGACCAACTACCGTTTTGACATGAGTAATAGCATTGTCGAGCAACTCAATAACAGTAATGCCTTTCATTTTTTCGACTCAGGCAGTCGTGCTTTTGCCGATACGATTAATGTGAATAACAGCCAGTTCCGTCTCATTAGTGGTGATGTTTTTCGCCTGAATAAAGAAACCGACGACATCGGTATCTATAACGCCGAATACCTTAACCTAACGCACAATCAGTTTGACGATATTGGCGGTATTGTTGCCACGGTTTATCGCGGCGGCACCGATGAAAGCACCTTTGGCCCGCATGTATTAGTTAGCCACAATCAGTTCACCCATGTGGGTAAAGGCCAGCAAAATCAAACTGAGTCAATATTGAATCTGCATGGCGTTCAGGTAAGCCAAATAGCACACAACACATTTACCGACAGTGCCTCCATTAGCGTTTTCCATACAGTAGGAGAACCGCAAACGACCATCGCTAATAATCAGCTCATTAATACCCCAGCCCCACAGGTGACAGAGTTTGTCACTCAAGGAAAACACACTGCCAATATCAACAATAACGAAGTGCAAACACGATGAATCACATCAAGCAAGACAATGGCAAAAGTCAGTTAATCCAGAGCATGCATAAGTACAGTATTGCCCTATTCGCCAGCCTGACATTCATAACATTTACCTCGTTTAGCGCAGCCATGCCGGTATTTGCGGCTAACCATCCAAACCTTGTGATTAATCAGCAAGACGTAGCCGCCATGCAGCTGGCCATCACTCAGCCTGGCGCGTTTCAAGATGCATTTTATGCCAAGCGAACTGAAGTGGATCTTGGGCTCACTCAACCTATTGAGGTCCCTGTACCTGTTGATGCTGGCGGTGGATATACCCACGAAAAACACAAAAGTAATTATCAGCAAATGTACGACACAGGCATCATTTACCAACTCACCGGAGAGACAAAATACGCGACATACGTAAAAGACATGCTGTTGCAATATGCCAAACTTTATCCTGAGCTTCCATTGCACCCAAAACGCAAAAGCAGCAACGAAGGTAAATTATTTTGGCAAGGGCTAAACGAAGCCGTTTGGTTAATGCACACAGTCCAAGCCTATGATTTTATTTATGACTCGTTAACACCATCTGAACGTGAACGTATTGAAACAGGCGCAATTACGCCTGCAGTATTGTTTTTGTCTGAGCAGTCGCCACGCACGTTTAACAAAGTGCATAACCACGGAACATGGGCCACTGCTGCGGTGGGCATGAGCGGCTATGTTTTGGGCAAACCATTATGGGTTGAGCGAGCATTGTATGATTTAACCTTATCGAAAAAAGGCGGCTTTATGCGCCAACTCGACGAGTTATTTTCACCAGACGGTTATTACAACGAAGGTCCTTATTATCAACGTTATGCCTTAATGCCGTTTGTCACTTTTGCTAAAGCCATTGAGCAAAATGAGCCGCAACGAAAGATTTTTCAATACCGAGATGGCATCTTACTCAAAGCCATCAATACTTCGGTCGCGCTCAGTTACAACACACTGTTGTTTCCACTTAACGACGCCATAAAAAGCAAAGCTATCGATACTATAGAGCTAGTGAATGGTGTCGCGATTGCTTATGGGATAAACAGCGATCCTCAACTATTAGATATCGCTAAACAACAACACAATATCCTACTTACCGGTGACGGCCTCAAAGTGGCACAAGCACTAGACAAAGGGCTTATGCAACCCTTCCCATTTACTTCTGCTTTATATCGAGATGGTAAACAAGGTGACAAAGGTGCGTTAGTCGTTATGCGCCAGGGTCACGCCACCGATCAAGCCATAGTATTTAAAGCCACTGAGCAAGGTTTAGGTCATGGCCATTTTGATAAGCTCACCTGGCAATTTTATGATGCGGGTAATGAAATAATCTCGGACTATGGCGCGGCACGCTTTTTAAATATTGAAGCTAAATTTGGCGGTGGATATTTACCCGAAAACGATTCCTGGGCTAAGCAAACCATTGCGCACAACACCCTCGTGGTTGATGAAACAAGCCACTTTAATGGCAAAGTTAAAACGGCAAATCAGTTTCATCCCACGTTACACTTTTTTGACCCACAACCCGGGCTCACGATTGCTTCGGCATCCATTGACAGCGCCTATGAAGACGTTAAGTTCAAGCGCACTCAAGCGTTAATTCAAATTGAAAAACGCGATGCTGTATTCGGAATTGATATCCTGCAAGTGAATGCAAACAAGCCTCATCAGTACGACCTACCTGTGCACTATGAAGGGCAGTTAATCGACACCAGCTTTAGCCGTGAAGCATCACTGACACAACTGTCAACATTAGGCACAAAACACGGCTATCAGCACTTATGGTTGTTAGCAAAGGCTAACTTAGCACAAGACAATACTGACAATACACTGGCAAGAGTGACATGGCTAAACGACAACGGCCGTTTTTACAGCTACAGCACGTTAGTCAACACTCACTCCAACAGTGCCACTCAACAACAGATGTTGTTTACTCAATTAGGGGCTAATGACCCAAACATGAACTTACGCCAACAGCAGGCGTTTATTCACCGAGTCACTGCCACTAACCACACCTATGTCAGCGTGATTGAACCGCACGGTGAATACAATCCAGCTAAAGAATACACCCTTGATGCCACCAGCAAGGTCGCCAAGCTCATTCATTACCAGCAAGCAGAGCTCGAAGCGGTGCAAATTAGCTTTACCGATGGCCAGCAATACTTACTTGCCATCAATCAAACTGAGCAGGCAATTACCTCTAAAACGCACAGTGTCATAAACATCAATGGTGTGGCATACCCTTTTACAGGACGAGCCCAATTAATCGAAATGAACGAACTTAATTAGCAAATCAATAATTAGTAAATCAATAACAAAAATTTAGGAGCATCGACTATGAAACAGAATCAACATTTTGGCTTTGGCGATAAAACAGAAATACAGGATATTGGCGGTGGATTAAAGCGTCAAATGCTGGGTTATAACCATGAGTTGATGGCAGTTAAAATTTGGTTTGATAAAGGCGCAGAAGGCTATGTACATGCCCACCGTCATTCGCAAGTCTCGTATGTTGTAGAAGGCGAGTTTCATGTCAATGTCGACGGCGTGATTCAAATACTCCATGCCGGTGACAGCTTTTTTGTTCCGCCTCATGTAGATCACGGCGCGGTGTGTCCAACTGGCGGTATTTTAATCGATACCTTTAGCCCGCCACGTGAAGACTTTGTTGAGGACTTAGCATGAAAAACAGTCCATTCAAGCTAAAGCATTTACGTTGGCTAGTGGTGAGTTTAGTCGCCCTAGCCACCGTGATTAACTATATCGACCGCTCCGCGCTTGCGATTATGTGGCCTGGCATTGCCGAAGACTTAGGTTTAGATAAAAGCGATTATGCCAACATTATTACGGTGTTTATGATCTCTTATGCTATCGGTCAGTCTTTGTTTGGTAAGATTTTTGATGCTATTGGCACACGTTTAGGCTTTTTACTGTCCATCGTCGTGTGGTCGGTCTCCATTGCGTTACATGCTATTGCAGCCACTGCCATGTCATTTGCCATATTCAGAGCCATTTTAGGTCTGGGTGAAGCCGGTAACTGGCCGGGTGCAACTAAAGCCAACGCAGAATGGTTTCCAATTAAAGAGCGCGCCTTAGCTCAAGGTATTTTTAACTCAGGCGCCTCTTTGGGCTCTATTATTGCACCGCCACTCATTGCCTTTTTATATGCCTTTTTAGGCTGGCAAGCGACGTTTATTGTGATTGGTTCTTTAGGGCTTATCTGGATCATCCCATGGATGATTATCTACAAGTCAGCGCCTGATGCTCACCCATGGATCACCGAAACTGAACGCCAATATATTCTTACCGGGCAACAATGCTCAAGTGAAGAGAAACAAGCGAAAGAATACGTGCCTACAATGAGCCAGTTATTAAGCCATCGTGAAGCATGGGGGGTTATTTCAGCTCGCTTTTTTATTGACCCTATTTGGTGGCTTTTTGTTGCCTGGTTGCCACTGTACTTAAATGAAAAATTTGGATTTGACGTTAAAGAAATTGGTGCATTTGCGTGGTTGCCTTATGTCGGTGCAGCTATTGGCGCATTGTTTGGTGGCTGGTTAAGCGGCCATTTATTAAGTCGTGGCTGGACCGTGAATAAAGCGCGTCGCAGCGCGATTGTACTAGGTTGTGTTGTGATGCTTCCGGCCCTGTTATTAACCTCACAAGCGGCCACACCTTGGTTGGCGATGGGATTAATTGCGGTTATTTTGTTTGGTTTTCAAACCGCGATTGGTAATGTGCAAACCTTACCTAGCGATTATTTTTCAGGTAAAACCGTGGGGACATTAGCTGGCATTAGCGGTACGTCGGCGGTGTTAAGTGTCATCATCACCATTCAATTGGTGCCAATGATGACTCAAGGAGGCGACTATACAGCCTTCTTCATCTTAGGCGCGGCACTGGTACCATTGGCGTTAATATCGTTATGGTTAGGCGGAAAAATACAACCCGTTAAACCCAAATCATAATATCTTCATGATCAGTAAAAAGGCTTGCTAACCCGGTGTTAGCAAGCCTTTTTTATATAAACAAATACCATCCATCGATTAGCATACTGACAGGCAAACCAGTAATATGATTAGCTATTGTGAATAAGGCGAATAAGAACACACAAAAATGGACTACTTAGCAATCAATAAGCACGCATGGGATCAGCGTACCAATATTCATCTAGACTCATCATTTTACGACCTACAGGCGTTTATCGATGGCAAGTCATCATTAAATCCCATTGAACTTGAACAAGTTGGCAATGTACAAGGCAAAAGCCTGTTACACCTACAATGTCATTTTGGTCAAGACAGCTTATCGTGGGCACGATTGGGCGCTAAAGTGACTGGGGTAGACTTATCAAGCGAGTCGATTGCAACAGCAAAAAAACTGGCAGCCCAGTTGCACTTACCAGTAACATTCATCAACAATGACATCTATCAATTCGGTGACAATAACACCACGCAGTATGACATCGTCTTTACCTCATATGGCGTACTTGCTTGGTTACCCGATTTAACTCGTTGGGCACAAACCATTGCTGGCGCATTAACCCCTGGCGGCGAGTTTCATTTAGTTGAATTTCATCCGTTTAATGACGTGCTGTCAGGTTATGGATACTTTGCACAGTCACAACCGGATGTCGAAGATGAAGTAACCTACACTGAAAATCATAACGACAAAATCGAAACGGTTGCCACATGGCCACATCCTTTAAGTGAAGTGATTAGCGCACTCATTTCGGCGGGGTTACGTATTGAAGGGGTTAATGAGTATCCTTTTAGCCCTTACGACTGCATCGAAGGCCTGGAATTTATCGACAAAAAAGGGTATCAACTCATACACAATGATCACCCTATCCCGCTGATTTACTCAATTAAGGCTAGCAAAGCAAAATAGGGTGACACGGTACTGCTTTACATACCCAAGTGCGTAAATTATTGATGTGTTTTAGGCGGTAAAAATAATATTCTTAGACGTTGTTTTAACGATAATTGAGGCTTAGTCACATCACGCCACATGTCGCGCCACTCACTAAACGTAACCACGAGTGGGTTAAAACTGTTGACGGGTTTAGTAATGCCGTATCGCACGGTTTCAATTTCAGGCTCAAAGGTGCCAAACATTTTATCCCAAATAATCAACACACCCGCATAGTTTTTATCAATGTATTGCGGGTTGCGCCCATGGTGAACACGGTGGTGAGACGGTGTGTTAAAAATCCACTCTAACGGGCCTAAGGATTTAATCGCCTGGGTGTGAACAAAAAACTGTAAGCCCAAATTGAGCAATACCGCAAATACCACCCAGTTAGGGTCGAATCCAATCACCACCAAAGGCAACCAAAATAGCCACATTCCAGCTAATGGATACATAAGGCTTTGTCTAAAAGCGGTACTAAAATTCATATTTTCAGAGCTATGATGTACCACATGGGCAGCCCACATCCAGCGAATGCGGTGGCTTGCGCGATGAAACCAGTAATAGCAAAAGTCTTGAGCTATCAGTAATAAGCCAAATGTTAATAGCGTCATGTCGATATCGAACAAACGCCAACCAAAGAAGTGCAAATAGATTTTGGCTATCAATAAGCCTGCAATGATATCGGCGACTTGATGCATCCCTGCCAACACAAAATTGCACAACACTTCTGCCGGGCGATATTGGGCATTTTCAGGTAAACGTTTAGCGCGCACACCAAACCACCATTCCAACAAAATACAGCCGAAAAAAATTGGTGCCAGTACCAGTAATAACCACTCAGGGTGAGCAATCAATAAATCCATATCCATATTCACTGTCCATTTATTATTATTTTTATTGTTTGAACAACCGCGTTATATCGGCCGCTTTATGTTATTTGGTCTATCACCATTTAGCAAAATGGTCTTCTGTTAACCCTAGCTGATTATGCAGAGGGTATTGATTACCGTTGTTATCGGTTATCACGCCACTAAAATAGCCGATATATTGCCTAAAGTTATTCTTCAACCAGATTAAATTGAGTTTCTCACTGCGCTGGTTAAGCGGCCTAAAATACAAATCGACTTGACCATCATTGGTGGTGATATGCCACAGATCTTGTTGCGAATGTCGATTAAAATCAAATTGCGCGGCGCCTAATAAGTGACGCTCGCCATTTATCCACATCACATTCTCTGTTTGACCGGTTTCATTCACCCCTGCAGCAAGGTTAAGCCCGATAATTCCCGCCTCAGTTTGCGCATTAATTGATGCCCAGCGCCAACTGGTTTCGCGGCGCATAAATCCAGCAGAAAAGTCATAACCTGCTAGCGCATATTGCAACGGTTGTGGCTCATGATGAATCGTTAATTGCCCGGTTACCGTTAAACCATTATGCTTTTGCGTATAGGTCCAGCCGTTATAACCGGTTGGCGTACATATGCTTATCGGCAAACTTAGCGGAGCAGGTTGTATGCGTAAATTGGCCTGAATATCCGCCAAATTTATTGCAACGTGCCATTGGCCTTCGACAATATCAATCGCAACACCTTTTCGCTTACTGCCTATTGCTGCTCGTCCCTGTTTAGGTGACTCACTTAGTTGGCAGCCGATCCCTAACGGTGTTAACCACTGCGTTTGGCTGAGCTTATTGGCTTTAATGTCGTAAAGGTAACAAAAACCATTGGCAACATAGCGAATATCCGCAACGGCCAAGGCAATAATATAATGAGGGGTAATAATGCTAACAAATTGAAATTGCTTAAAATCAAAGTGTTTCGATAACGCTGAAGCAGGCTTATCCATCTCATTGAAATAGGCAAACTGTTTTACATTGAGTGAATCGACAATACCATCAAAAACACCAAAGACTGGTTGTCCATCAGTGGCAATCAATTTGGGTGGCGCTAATTGTGATTGAACATGCTGCATTGGTTTTCCTGCTACGGCGACGAATTAGTCAACGAAATAGAATTTAACCAAACTAAACTGAATTGATGATAGCTTCAAGTCACCATTTAAACTGATAGGCGAACAATCGCTTCCATAGAGCATCCGAACCGTCTACGCCGCACATAATTGTTTAAGCAATATGCTATTGCACTGGAATGGTAAACAATTTCTGGTATCCTTTAGCTACCTTTTGTTAAAAATTATTGCCATATGAAGTCACTCATTCCCGTTTTACTGTCATCATTATTACTCACAGCTTGTGCCAGTTATGAGCCAACTCAAATCGGTCTTAATCCAACGCTTGGTGCGGTTAGCTTGCAAACCGAATCTGACACTCAGGTGTTAATCGAAACCATAGACACTCGTGAAGCGAGCTTTGTGTTACGCATTAGTGAAGGCGATAACACGCCGCAATTGATTGGCACCACAGAGCCTATGCGCCAACAACTTGATAAGCTGTTCCGTAACGGTATGATCAAAGCCGGCTACGTCGTCGACCCTGCTGCACGTAACTCAGTACAATTCCAATTAAATTACTTATTGGCTGATGTTACCGACACCACATTCAGCTTTGAATCCAAAACCCGCTTAGTGATCAACGTACTGGCAAAAAATGCTCAGCAACAATTCACTAAATCATACAATGCTAATGGCTATCTTAAAGGCCCATTAAGCCCCGACTTTGCCACACTAGAGCTCGATATTAATCAATTAATCGACAAGCTCACTACCGAAATCCTTAACGATGATGAACTGCATCAGTTTATTCAACGTTAACCCCCTCGGTATTTTCTCTATTTAGCGATCTGCGGCATCAACACGATGCCGCCCAAAGGACTCTCACTATGTTTAAATGGCTCGCCACCAGCCTGTTGCTGGTAACCAGTTTATCTGCCTCTGCCGCGGTTGATATTCAAAAAGACACTATTTACCCACAAGTGGAGTTCGACACATCCATGGGCAAAATTGTGGTTGAATTAGACCGTACCCGTGCGCCATTAACCATCGATAACTTTTTAACCTATGTGGTAAAAGGCGAGTACGACAACACAATTTTTCACCGTGTCATTGCAGAGTTTGTCGTACAAGGTGGCGGATTAACCACTAAACTTGAAGAACGCCCATCAATGGCGCCTATTGTTAATGAGTCTGGTAATGGTCTGTCTAATGCCATGGGCACCATTGCCATGGCGCGAGATAACGATCCACACTCGGCCACAAGACAGTTTTATTTTAATGTCGGTGACAACAAAAAATTAGATCCATCAAAACGTCGCTGGGGATACACGGTGTTTGGCGAAGTGACCCAGGGGATGAATGTGCTTGAAGCCATCTCATTGGTTGAAACCGAGCACAACAGCACATTAAATTGGCCAGATGTACCGGTTAAAACCGTATTGCTGAAAAAAGCGACATTATTGCCACGCTAAAACAATCATTACGCGCTTAATCATCATTAACAGTTAGGCGCGTTATCGGCATTTTGATTACTTTCTGAACACCCACCATCTTTCCGCTTATTGTTTTTACTCAACTTTTTATTCCCGTATTTTTCAACCTCTTAATTTAAATAGTAATTATCTAATTATTTAACATAAATTAATTTTGTCATATTTTCTATCATGGTCAAATTTTGGGTCTATACTCTAATTTTAATCAACGTCGTCGCTGTTTCATCATGCATCCATTACCAAGGACATTTTTCATGACAGCTAATGATTTTATCGAAACCAAAGCGCCACAATTAGCTTATTACGGCAAAGCCTTTTTAGACAATCAACTCGATTACAAAGAGATTCAATTGTATATGTGGGATGTACTAGAAGAATGGCAATGCATTCCAAATAAGCAATCCGCCGACCTACCCAGTGATACAGAAAAAGTTTTTTGGCACTTACTGTATTGTTTTGACCATTGGTCAGGATGGGCAATTAAAGGAAATCAATATCTTCGCCAACAAGTACACGACTGCTGTGACTACATTAATATCGGCGGCAATATGCCGCAAAGCTGTATTGGTATCAGACCTTAATCATTTTTAACTCAAACTCGTTCAATAAACTGCGTGAATGGCTTGAACCTAAACCCCTTGCAACATAAGCTAGAGCCATTCTCCTTTATCCAGTTGTCTTATGTCGGTTTTCTTCTCTCAAGCCCGTGAAGCCTTGTCGGTTTACTACCACAAACGTGTGTTCATTTTATTATTGCTGGGGTTCTCTGCTGGCTTACCGCTTATGCTGGTCTTTTCAACGCTTAGCTTTTGGCTGCGTGAAGCGGGTGTTGACCGGGCCGCCATTGGGTATTTCAGCTGGATAGCCCTAACCTACGCTTTTAAATGGGCATGGTCTCCCCTTGTCGACCGTATGTCACTGCCATTATTTACACGTTTTTTGGGGCGGCGACGTGGCTGGATGCTCTTTGCGCAATTGTGCTTAGTCGGTGCCATTTTAGGCATGTCGGTAAGCGACCCTGTCGTTAACCTTGAACGTTTAGCCTTGTGTGCTTTATTACTCGCATTTGCTTCTGCCACTCAAGATATTGTTATCGACGCGTTTAGAATTGAATCGGCACCCGAAAAAATGCAAGCCGCACTGGCTGCGGCTTACCAAGTGGGTTATCGCAGTGCAATGATTATTGCCACCGCTGGCGCATTAACTATCGCTGCGTGGGTTTCCCCTGGTGATGACTCTTATAATTTAGAAGCCTGGCAAACGGCATACTTTGCTATGGCCATGTTGATGGGCGTGGGTATTTTAACCACCCTATTTAGTCAAGAACCGCAAGTCGATACCAAGCATGCTGACGAAAAAGAACGTCAACTACGGGCAGACTTTGCCGCAAAATACCCAAAGAAAATCGCTGGGGCCATGGCTTGGCTTTATAGCGCCAGCGTTTTGCCGTTTATTGACTTCTTTAAACGTTATGGCAAGAGTGCAGTTTTAATCTTACTGCTGATTTCTTGTTATCGTATTTCTGACATCGTCATGGGTATTATGGCCAACGTGTTCTACGTTGATATGGGCTTTAACAAAGAAGAAATCGCCTTTATCAGTAAGGTCTACGGCTTAATCATGACCTTAGTGGGTGCAGCCTTTGGTGGTGTGTTATTGATGCGCTATGGCACCATGAAGATTCTATTTTTAGGCGCATTATTAGTGGCTATCACCAATTTATTATTCGCGTGGCAGGCTTATATTGGCTACAACATCCCCTTTTTAACCTTTGCTATTTCGGTCGATAACTTCAGTGCCGGTATTGCTACCGCTGCATTTATTGCTTATTTGTCGAGTTTAACCAGCAGTGGCTACAGCGCGACACAATACGCGTTATTGTCGTCGATTATGTTGCTGTTCCCAAAGTTTATCGCCGGATTTTCAGGCTTGTATGTCGATGCATTTGGTTATATAAACTTCTTTGTCGCTGCAAGTTTGATAGGCTTTCCAGTATTGCTGTTAGTGATATTGGTCAATCGATCGCAAAACCAAGTCTCTGCCGCCGCAGTGGCATCGCCTGACGGGACAATTGATGTGCCAGCGGATAAAGGTTAACAGAGCATCTGGAGCATCGGGATAAACTAGGGCTATAACCAATTCATTTGGATACAACGGGTGACTCTGAATATTAGAACAGCCACAAGTCGATAGCAAAGCGTCCACAACTTTACAGGTTCCCCAAGGGCATGCCTTAAAAACACAAAAGCCGATAAGGTTTCCCGTATCGGCTTTTTATTTCGGCGTTTAACGCTAAGGCATGAGTCGCTTTAAGAATTAATCTTTAAAGTTATCAAACTGAAACGGCTGACCTAGCTCTGACTCTTTAGCCAATCGCATTACGGCTTGTAAATCATCTCGTTTTTTGCCGGTTATGCGGACTTTGTCGCCTTGAATGGCTGACTGCACTTTAAGCTTGCTGTCTTTAATCGCTTTAACCAGCTTTTTGGCCACCAACGTATCAATACCCTGCTTAAAATTGACTTTTAAACTGAAGGTTTTACCGCTATGTATTGCCTTGTCGTCAACTTCCATTGCAGATGGGTCAACATTACGTTTACTGAGCTGCATGCGCAATATGTCGACTAATTGCTTACAAATAAAGTCATCTTCTGCTTTTAAAGTGACAACATTATCTTTCAAATCAATTTCTATTTCTTTACCACGTAAATCAAATCGGCTAGACACTTCACGACGGGAGTTCTCTACTGCGTTACGTAGTTCTTCTTCATCAATTTCTGATATTACATCCATAGATGGCATGTTGCTTTCCTCTTTGATACTTCATCGGGTTATTCACCCAAACGCTCATGGTTTAGTTTATTTTACACTAGGTAGATTTAACGGGATAGTAACGTGCAAATCTAACCGGTCTACTTTCGCAAAATTGTGGCAAAGATTTACTTGATTAACAAAAAATAACTAAGTGGGTGTTTTTGCCACAAAAGTATCACCAAAGCCCATTATCATTGGATTTTATCAATAGTCGATAGCCATTCTTAAGACTGGAAAACACGCTAATTGAACAATTATGAACGAGCATAGTGGTTTATTCGTGACAATATCAAACAGGTTTCTTATTATTAAGTATATTTTCGTTTCACAAGGCTGATGTAACGCTCGTGATCACTTACAAAAACATGTTTAAACTTGCGTTAGTTGTCGCCGTAATTGTGACCAGCTATTTAGTTTTCTCTAAACCGAACTACCCACAAACTTTTTCTCATATGGATAAAGTGGGCCACTTGGGCAGCTTTTTTGCTCTCTCGTATCTTGCACACTACGCCTTTAAACCAAAATGGTATTATTTATGTGCCGCTTTAGGCAGCTACGCCATTTTGATTGAGCTTGTACAATCTCGCTTACCTTATCGCAGTGCTTCGGTTGGCGATGTCGCTGCCGACTTTGCTGGTATCGCTTTATTTTATCTACTTAATTTTTCGATATTACAATATCGTAAATTAAGAAATAAGCCTTAACTACACATCACTATAAGGCCTGATGATGGCAAATACATTAACAATACCATTCAACTCGCCCAATATCGCCATACTGGGAGCGGGCGCAATAGGTCAGTTAATGTATCACCAGCTTTGCCATAGCGACAGCGCCCTACCAAGTAACGACATAGCCTTAATTGGCCGCCAGCCGCATACTCAGCAACAACAATTACAGTTTACTGACCATAGTGGGCTCACTCATAGCAGCGATGCTTTGATATTGGGGACAAACGATCCTCGTCTTGCTGAGGTCAGTTTGTTACTGGTGTGCGTTAAAGCGTATCAAGTTGCAACCGCCCTGCTGCCGCTGCTTAATAAATTATCACCACGGTGCCATATTGTATTATTGCATAATGGTTTGGGGCCGCATTTAGTGGTTACAGAGGCGCTAGCGCAACATCCAAGCCAAGGCTTAACACTGGGCACAACATCACAAGCGGCATTAAAAGTTAGCCAGTGGCATATTAAGCACACCGGATTTGGGGTCACTCAACTGGGCTATTATTGTGGCAGTGAATTAAGCACAGGACTAAAAGCACGAATGGATGGATTGCATCGAGACAATCAAGCGCTTGAATGGCATCAACCGGTATTAGCAGTATTGTGGCAAAAGCTGGCAATTAATGCGGTAATTAACCCATTAACCGCGCTGTATCATTGTGCCAATGGTCAATTAGCCAATGATGAATATCGGCTGCAAATTGCTGCTATTATTGAGGAGTTAGTACACGTCGCCAAATGCGATGGGATTGAGTTAGATCCCATCTTGATAAGCGCCAGAGTGTATCAAGTCATTAAGCTCACAGCGGCTAACTACTCATCTATGTATCAAGATGTGGCCCATCATCGAGCCACTGAAATCAACTATATTAATGGCTATATTTGCCAGCAAGCACAACTGCACAGATTAGCTGTCCCGCATAATCAACAGCTACTCGAGCAAGTTTTACAACTTAACCCTTCTTGATAGTCTTGCTCACCTTAGCCACCCTTTAGCTATAACCATTTATCTGATGTCGCGATTAACTCCACATCACCAAAATAGCGGCGATTGCAATGAGCACCAAGCCAGCGACATCGTTGATTTTGACTTTATCCTTAAGCCAAAACGCCGCAATAATAAGCGTAAAAAACACTTCGACTTGCCCCAGGGTTTTGACATAGGGCACCGCTTGTAACGACATAGCGCTAAACCAACCAATTGAGCCAATACAACTGGTGACGCTTATGGATAACGTGAGTGTGGGTCTTTGCCACAGCGCGACTAGTGTTGATTTATCTTTTGCCAGTAAATAAGCTATCAGCACAACCGTTTGAATACTAATAACCCACAACAAAACCCATGCAGCACGATGAGTAAACGGCCCTTGTAGGGCTAAACTTGCTTCGCGCACCCAAAGGGATGTTAAGGCAAACGCACTGCCACAGGCTAAACCTAACAACACGGTTTTAAGTGATAATTGTTTGAATCCTTGTCTACTGCTGAGCAGCATAATCGCAATCCCGCCGACCACAACGCCAGCCCAACCAAGTAGTGACAATTGGGTGCCGAAGAAGAACACCCCAAGGATTGCGGCGACTAATGCCTCACTCTTTGCTAGCCCTGCCCCTATAGCAAAGTTTTGCATTTTGAACAGCTTAACCATTAAGCCAGTAGCAAGAATTTGCATTGATGAGGCGCCAATGACAAAGCCCCAAAATGTTGCGCCAAAATCTGGCATCGCTGCGGGCTGGTATTGATGCAAGCTAAATAAATACGCTGCGGCTATCGGCCCTGCCCAAATGAATCGAGCGAGCGTGACTCCAGCAACACTAACCTCTTTACTCAGCTTACTTTGAAAGGCATTGCGCCAAGCCTGCATAAATGCAGCAAGGAAGGTAAATAAAATCCACATCGTTACATCCAGAAAAACAAAAGCCCCAACTTTGTAAAAAGTCAGGGCTTATACAAGGGCAACCAGATTACTGTTTACCACAATGAAAAGACACAGATTACGGTGTAAATTGATTAAAACTCAACTTGCCTGTTCTCTTCTTTGTTCATTGTTAATAAAGGTGTCTTACTTGCTGGTATCAATAAACTCAAATGATTTAACCAAGTCATCGACAGCTTTCATCTGAGTAAGATACTTTTCTAACAAATGCAGTGGCAATGCACACGGGCCATCACATTTTGCATTATCTGGATCAGGATGCGCTTCAATAAACAAGCCTGCTAAGCCTAACGCCATGCCACTGCGTGCAAGCTCAGTCGCTTGTGCACGACGGCCACCAGCTGAGTCTGCTCGACCACCAGGGCGTTGTAGTGCATGAGTCGCATCAAAGATTACCGGATAACCGGTTTGCTTCATTTCGTCCATACCCAACATGTCTACCACGAGGTTGTTATAGCCAAAGCTGCTGCCACGTTCACACAAAATAATGTTGTCGTTACCTGCTTCATTAAATTTGGTGATGATATGACGCATTTCATGTGGCGCTAAAAATTGCGGTTTTTTCACATTGATCACAGCGCCGGTTTTTGCCATCGCCACCACTAAATCGGTTTGACGAGCTAAAAACGCTGGCAACTGAATAATATCAACCACTTCGGCAACAGGTGCACATTGGTGTACTTCGTGCACGTCGGTGATTAATGGCACATTGAAAGTTGATTTAATCTCTTCAAAAATACGTAAGCCTTCTTCCATACCTGGGCCACGGTATGAATTAACCGATGAACGGTTCGCTTTGTCAAATGACGCTTTAAACACATAAGGAATACCCAACTTTTGGGTCACTTCAACATAGTGCTCTGCAATCGACATGGCTAAGTCGCGAGACTCAAGCACATTCATGCCACCAAATAGTACAAATGGCTTGTCATTGGCCACTTGAATGTCATTAACTAACTGAATAATTTTTTGATCCATTTGAACCTCTTTGCGCATTAACCTGCGACAACTTGTAATAACTGACCACATAGCCATGCCATGTAGGTACCTAATGCATAACCAAATACCGCTAACAATACTCCTACTGGCGCAAGCGCAGGGTGGAATGCCGCAGCCACAACAGGGGCAGAAGCCGCGCCGCCAACGTTTGCCTGGCTGCCCACCGCCATATAGAACAATGGCGCTTTAATGAGTTTAGCCACTAGTAGCATCAAGCTTGCGTGTACTAACATCCACACCACACCAACGAGGAAGTAAATGGGCGTATCCATTATTTTGGACACGTCCATATGCAAACCAATCGTTGCCACTAAAATGTATAAAAATGCAGAAGCAATTTTAGACGCACCGGCAGCTTCTAGGTGACGCACTGGGCTAAATGAAAGACCCAAACCAACGGTAGTCACGATCACCACTAACCAGAAAAACTTAGAGGTTAAGCTGTAATCTTCTGTCCATGGGTAATTCGCTTCAAAAAACGGCCCTAAAAAGTCGGCGGCAAAATGGGCAAAACCCGTGACACCAAAACCGACAGCCACAATCATCATAATGTCGCGCAGTGATGGAATGCGTGAGTTTTCAGCGTGGTATTTTTCTACTTTTTCTTTTAACGCTTCAATCGCAGTGGTGTCGGCACCGGTTCTAGCATCAATCTCTTTCGCTTTTGATGCCATAAACAACAATACGGCCATCCAAATGTTAGCCACAATCACATCGACCGTCACCATAACAGAGAAAATTTCGCCGCCGACTTCATATATCTCTTTCATGGCGGCCTGGTTAGCACCCCCACCAATCCAGCTACCAGCCAGCGTAGTCATACCACGCCAAACAGCATCAGGGCCATTGTTACCAATTAAGCTTGGGTCAATCATCGACACAAGCAATAATGCAATCGGGCCGCCGATAACAATACCAAGGGTACCGGTTAAAAACATGATCACTGCTTTAGGGCCAAGGCCTAAAATGGCTTTTAAATCGACACTTAAAATAAGCAAAACTAAACAAGCGGGGAGTAAATAACGCGAGGCGACAAAATATAATTGTGAAGTATGGCCATCGACCACACCAAAAGTATTAAGCAAAGAAGGTAAGAAATAGCACAATAATAACGCGGGGATATATTTGTAAAACTTTTGCCAAAATGGATGTGGCGATGAACTGGTATAAAACACAAAACCTAAAATAACGGCGAGTAAACCCAGTGCGGTGGCATCATTGCTCACCATAGCTGACGTGGTCATGCAGTATTCTCCCTTGCAAAAGCAATATTTATAATAGTTATAATTATCATTACGTTAAATCATTTTTGATGATTTTTATGTTGATTTTTATGTTGATTTTTATGTTGATTAGAACTGGCTTTTACAGCCTATTATTATATTGCGCTGCTTTATTCAATAAAACAGCGCATTTAACTCATCAACTTAATGGTAAACCTGGGTATGTTGACTCAACTCTTTTAATTGAATCTTAACCAGCTCAACAACCGGATCGTGCGGGCTCAAATCAATAAAATGTTGCAAGTCAGAAATCGCCACTTTAATGCACCCTAACTGCTGGGCAATAAAAGCCCGTTCACGGTTTAAGTGCACATCATCAGGGTGCCATTGCAATAGCAAATTACAACACTCCATAGCCGACTCAAATTTTTGATTCACTATGCAGCCAGCCTTTAACTCATGCAACATACGGCTGATTAAGCGTTTTAAGGTTGCAGGTTTTAAATGACTTGGCTTCAATTTAGCCGCATTGCCCATTTCACCACGGACTAAAGCGTGCAATTGATGACGGTCCAGCTCTTTACCCGTTAATGGGTCGTGATATTTAATCACATCACTCACCTGACTTTTTAATACCGTATTACCTGGGAGTAATATAGCCTCTAATTTCAAATCAAGTTGTTTTGCTAATAAAATCAATAATATCGAGAGTGTTGTGCTATTGCCCTGACGCTTTAACACGCAGTAACTTAAGTCGGCTGCTTCAACACTAAAGTAATTGTCTCGGGCGCAAAAGCCTAAGTCTTTGTAAAACCAATTAAACAAACCTTGCAAACGGGTTTGTTGGTCAACCACGTAATGGCTGAGCACCGCCCCTGACATTTCATACCAAGCCCACATAGCAGGTTTAGACTTTGAAAAACCAAGGTGTTCAGAAAGCTCAAATGCAGTTTCAGGGATCGAAACTGCATCGTTAAGAAGATATTTTGCCATTAAAACCAATTAACCCACGAATACGACTTGTTTAAAATGAGCCAGCTTGGCCGCTAACACTACCCAACCAATCGCACCGATAAAAGCAAAAAACTTAAACAGCTTATTACGGTTAGATTTGAGCGCCATAATCCCTAATGCAATATACGCCACCACACAGATGATTTTCTCTGTCATCCACGGGTCGACAAATGGATACTGCTTGATCATAAAGCAAAGCGTAAAACCAGACAGCAGTAAAAAAGTATCAATGACATGTGGCGCCACTTTGACAAACTTTTTCTCCATAATAGGAGACTGACGTAAATGCAGCACAAAGCGCGCAATAAAGAAGATGACACTTAATGCGACTAACAGCATGTGAGAGTGTTTTACCGCTGGATATAAACTGTAAAATGTTTCCATTACTAAAGTCTCTTAAGATAATAAATAAAATCGCGGCTAGTGTACTCGAACAGCCTAACGGATACCAATGTGATGGTCGTTAAGCATGTTTAAGGAGGTTTACCCGCAAATGTTGATAATTAATCGACCCATTGGCCTAGGGTGCAACGATCGTTACTGCCAAAATCGCGCACGGTAGCGACGTTTTGATAGCCTAACTCGATGAGTTTTTCGCGAACGATGATTGCTTGCTCATAACCATGCTCAAGCAATAAATAACCACCCGCTAATAAGTGCGAACGCGCAATATCGGCGATGTGGAATAAATCCGCATAACCATGATCGGCGGCAGTGAGCGCACTTTGTGGTTCAAAGCGCACGTCGCCCATGTTGAGGTGTTCATCTGTTTCATCAATGTACGGTGGATTTGACACAATTAAGTCAAAGTCGCGGTGTTCAACCGATGAAAACCAATTAGATTGAATAATCTCTACGTCAGGTAAGTTTAAATTAGCGCGATTCGCTTTCGCTAATTCAACGGCCCCAGGGACATTATCGATGGCGGTAATACGCCACTTTGGTCGTTCTGACGCTAGAGATAATGCTATGGCGCCAGTGCCCGTCCCTAAATCCAACACTTTCGCATTATGGCGCAATGTTAAATTCAGTGCGGTTTCAACTAAAATTTCAGTGTCGGGTCTGGGGATGAGGGTTGAGTCATTGACGATAAAAGGCAATGACCAAAACTCACGTTCGCCAATAATGTGCGCCACAGGCGAGCCACTTTGACGTTTGGCCACCATCTGGCTAAACGCTTTAAATTGATCGCTAGTGAGTTGCCTTTCAGGCCAAGTATATAAAAAGCTGCGATTTTTATTCAAACAATGCAATAACAACACCTCAGCATCTACGTGTGCAGATTCTGAAGTTGCCGCTAATTGCGAATAAGCCCATTGCAGGGCTTCAGCGATAGTTGAATACGAAGACTGAGGCAAGTTCACTCCTTAATCGTCGGCGAGAGCGGCAAGCATGTCTGCTTGATGTTCTAACATGATAGGATCAAGTAACGCATTTAAGTCACCTTCCATCACTTCGTTTAAACGATATAAGGTTAAGTTTATGCGGTGATCGCTCACACGGCCTTGTGGGTAGTTATACGTTCTGATGCGCTCTGAACGATCGCCACTGGCAACCAGGCTACGACGTGTTGTTTCTTCAGCACTACGACGCTTTTCATCTTCAACCGCTTGAATACGTGCAGCCAACACACTCATCGCTTGGGCGCGGTTTTTGTGCTGAGAGCGCTGATCCTGACATTCAACAATAATGCCTGATGGAATATGGGTGATACGAATCGCTGAATCCGTTTTGTTAACGTGCTGACCACCCGCGCCTGATGCACGGAAAGTATCGACTTTAAGATCGGCAGGGTTAATTGAAATTGCTTCGGCTTCTGGCACTTCGTGTAATACCACTACCGTACATGCAGATGTGTGGACACGACCTTGAGATTCAGTTTCTGGTACACGTTGAACTCGATGTCCGCCAGACTCAAACTTTAGTTTACCGTAGGCACCGTCGCCGCTCACTTTAACAATAATTTCTTTAAAGCCGCCATGTTCACCTTCGTTAAGGTTCATGACTTCCATTTGCCAGCGGTTTGCTTCACAAAAACGTGAATACATACGGTATAAGTCGCCAGCAAAAATAGCGGCTTCATCGCCACCCGCACCGGCACGGATCTCTAAGAACGCGTTAGTGTCGTCGTTAGGATCGGTAGGCAATAGCAACACTTGCAATTCATCTTCAAGCTTTTCAAGTGTTTGCTTAGATGATTTGTACTCTTCTTGCGCCATTTCGCGCATGTCAGCATCGTCTTCTTCAAGCATTTCTTTGGCGTAGTCAAAATCTTTTTGTGCTTGTTGAAATGCCTTAAAACTACTCACAACATCTTCAAGTTGTGAGTATTCTTTTGATAACGCACGGAAGCGGTCTTGATCCGCAATCACGCTTGCATCACTTAGTAATGCCAATACTTCTTCATTACGCTCAAGCAAGCCTTCTAGCTTGCGGATAACGGATTCTTTCATTTAGCTCGCTAACCTTAGTTTTTATCTAAACCAAGCGCAGTTCTTAATAGGCCTACTGTATTCAAATCACCTTGACGACTGGCTGAGGTAAGCGATTGCGTTGGAGAATGAATTAAGCGATTGGTTAACCTATTGGCTAACTCGATTATCACTTGCTCACTATCACCGCCTTGAGACAATTTGTTCAAGGCTCGCTCAACTAACTCATCTTTAATCGCCAAGCTCTGGCTGCGATATTCGCGAATACTGTCGACTGACTCTAAAGACCTAATCCACTCCATAAATAAGTGCGATTGATCTTCAGTAATTAATTCTGCTTGCTCGGCGGCTTCCTTACGTGAAGCCATGTTCTGTTCAATAATGCTATGCAGATCGTCGACAGTATAAAGGAATGCGTCGTCTAACTCACCGACTTCTGCTTCAATATCTCTCGGAACTGCAATATCGACTAACAACATCGGCTGATGGCGACGCTGTTTTAATGCTTTTTCGACCATGCCTTTACCTAAAATCGGTAATGGGCTTGCGGTAGAGGATATCACGATATCGGCTTTAGCGAGAAAGTCTGGTATTTGTTGCAAGGTAATTGCTGTGGCATTGAACTCTTCGCACATGGCTTGTGCACGCTCAATTGTGCGATTTGCCACAACCATTGAAGCAACACCATTGTCTTTAAGATGCTTAGCAACCAACTCGATGGTCTCACCGGCACCAATTAACAAGACTTTGGTGGTACTCAACGACGAGAAAATATGCTTTGCCATGCTCACGGCAGCAAACGCGACCGACACCGCTGCGGCACCAATTTCTGTATCAGTACGGACTTTTTTGGCCACGGAGAAGGTATTTTGAAATAGGCGATCAATGGTCGCGGCTGTGGTGCCCGCTTCTTTGGCTTTGACAAAAGCTTGCTTCACTTGACCTAAAATCTGTGGTTCGCCTAACACTAAAGAATCTAATCCAGAGGCTACGCGCATTAAATGCTTCACAGCAACTTGCTCTTCGTAGGCATAAATGCACGGCATCAATTCTTCATGGTTAAGCTGATGATAGTCTTCTAACCATTCAATAATGTCGTTTTTATCGGCATTATTACAGTACAGTTCAGTGCGATTACAGGTAGACACAATCACAGCCTCACCCGTACGAGTGCGACTCGCCAAGCTTTTCATGGCGTCATGAATGCGGTCTGGAGAGAAAGCGACTTTTTCTCGCAAATCTACCGTGGCGGTTTTATGGTTTATCCCGATTGCTACTAGGCTCATTTGACTGTATCAAGTTCTTTTCGGTGACGTTAATTAGGCTATTCTACTGAATTGAACCAACTAAAAACACAATTGGCTTAACAAAACCGAATAAATGTTTAATTTTTTTATTTCTTAGATATAAGGTGATTGTCTTATTCGTTAGATTAAAATCACATTAATTTTGGAAAAGCATTTTTACATCATAGCGTAAGCCCAGTATCATAAGCCTATCTTCAGCAACTGTTAGGCAAGCCATTGCGTTTATCAGTATCAGCGTTTCATACCTCTGTAATTTTCACTCTGTTATTACTAACAGGCTGTACTATCACGCCGTCTGAGCAATTTACCCCTATAGACGTCAGCCAGGCCTCGCAAGCAAAATCGTGGGAGCTTCAAGGTAAAATTGTCGTTAAAACTGCGGATGATAAATTCAGCACCAACCTTTATTGGTTGCATCAACCAGCCGCAAACGATCTACGTCTTACCACGGTATTGGGTACTACTGTATTAACACTGACAACGAATCAAGGCATGGCGACGTTAGAAGTCGACGGAAAAACTTATCATGACCGCAGTGCCCAATACTTATTAACCGGTATTAGTGGTTGGTCAATTCCATTAGACAGCTTACCACTGTGGATCACAGGGCAAACGGGCAGCAATGATAATATTG
The DNA here is from genome assembly GCF_059758095.1 of Shewanella sp. MF05913. Classification (NCBI taxonomy): domain Bacteria; kingdom Pseudomonadati; phylum Pseudomonadota; class Gammaproteobacteria; order Alteromonadales; family Shewanellaceae; genus Shewanella; species Shewanella sp. MF05913. The sequence goes on along the minus strand of NZ_JCAYNT010000015.1, from coordinate 33,967 downwards.
TTAGCTATTATCCTGATGGCACCATTAAGCAGCTAATCAGCCACGACCCACAATCAGATTGGCATGTGACATTTATGAGTTGGCAACAGCAAAGCGGTGCGCTCGTCCCTAAGTTATTAAAGATTGAGCGTGACGATGTGCAAATCAAGATTCAAAGTAACCAATGGACAGCGGTTCAGATCAAAGCCCAATAGTTAATCCGGTAAATTGATCTATCAACAAGGTAGTGAATATATGAAATCAACCAGCTCACTTAAATCACTTGCATCTAAGAGTTGGCCAGCGCCAGCAAAACTTAACTTATTTTTACACATAACAGGTCAGCGCGCTGATGGTTATCATGAGTTGCAGACACTATTTCAGTTTATTGACCATTGTGATTACCTCGATTTCCATGTTACCGCTTCTGCCGAGCTGGTATTGCACTCTAATTTAGGTGATTCTGTCGCAGACAGCGATAACTTAATTCTTAAAGCCGCAAAATCTCTTAAGCGTTACACTCAATATAAAGGGGGTGCGCATATTTGGTTAAATAAATTATTGCCGATGGGCGGAGGTTTAGGTGGCGGTTCATCTGATGCAGCCACCACACTTGTCGCATTAAATGCCCTTTGGGGAACCAATGTTTCGCAATCAAAGTTAGCAGAAATAGGGCTCACTTTAGGTGCCGATGTACCTGTTTTTATTACTGGTTTATCCGCTTTTGCAGAAGGCGTTGGAGAACAGCTTGTAACGGTACAACCAGACGAACCTTGGTATTTAGTGATAGTCCCTGATGTGCATGTGTCGACTAAAGATATATTCCAGCATCCTGATTTACCACGCCACACCCCAAAGTTAGATTTAAATAGCCTAATGACACAAAAATGGACCAATGATTGTCAAAAACTGGTCACAACGCAGTACCCTCAAGTTGCCAATGCCTTAAGCTGGCTGGTAGAATATGCGCCGTCGAGAATGACCGGAACAGGTGCATGCGTGTTCGGGGAATTTACACATTCGCAGCAAGCCCTTGACGCTTTAGCCGAATTACCGGCCGATATGCAGGGTTTTGTCGCAAAAGGGATGAACAAGTCACCGTTATTAACGCGGCTTGAGCAACTCTAACAACATATTTTTCTTCTGGGTCAGTTTTGAGTGACAACACGTAAAATTGATCTAGCCTTTAATAGTTAAGCAAACACCTGAGGTTCATAAAGTGCCCGACATCAAGCTCTTTGCTGGTAACGCTACCCCAAATCTAGCCGCTAAGATAGCCGATCGTTTATTTTGCAAACTTGGCGATGCAGTTGTAGGCCGTTTCAGCGACGGTGAAATCAGTGTTCAAATAAACGAAAATGTACGTGGTGCGGATGTGTTTATCATTCAATCTACTTGCGCACCAACCAACGATAACCTCATGGAGCTTATTGTTATGGTTGATGCACTTCGTCGTGCGTCTGCTGGTCGTATTACTGCCGTTATCCCGTACTTTGGTTATGCTCGTCAAGACCGTCGTGTACGCAGTGCCCGTGTACCTATTACCGCTAAAGTAGTTGCTGACTTTTTGTCTAGCGTTGGTGTTGACCGCGTACTAACGTGCGATCTCCACGCTGAACAAATTCAAGGTTTCTTCGACGTACCAGTTGATAACGTATTCGGTAGCCCTGTGTTACTTGAAGACATGCTGGCTAAAAAGCTTGAAAACCCAGTAGTGGTTTCTCCAGACATCGGTGGTGTAGTTCGTGCTCGTGCGGTGGCTAAGTTATTAGATGATTCAGATCTTGCGATTATCGATAAACGTCGCCCACAAGCTAACGTTGCCCAGGTCATGCACATTATTGGTGATGTTCAAGGCCGTGATTGCATCATTGTTGATGACATGATCGACACGGGTGGCACATTATGTAAAGCAGCTGAAGCATTAAAAGAGCATGGCGCTAATCGCGTATTTGCTTATGCTACCCACCCAGTTTTTTCGGGTAACGCTGCAGAAAACATTGCGAACTCAGTGATTGATGAAGTAATCGTAACCGACACGGTACCTTTAAGCCCTGAAATGCTTAAAGTCGCTAAAGTGACTCAGTTGACTATGTCAGCTGTACTTGCTGAAGCAATCCGTCGCGTGAGCAACGAAGAGTCTATCTCTGCGATGTTCCGCCACTAATCTAACCGATTAGTTAACAGCAAAACGCACTCAATTGAGTGCGTTTTTTGTTTAAGCGACCTTGCATACCAACTAAGCAGATAACGCCTGTTGAGATGCAATAGAAGCTTGTTGGCTTTGCATCATGATAGAGCTCATATCGTTATCCTCTTGTTGCTGCACAAACAGTTTACCCGCTGCCAAACCAGTATGATAATCATGAAGTAAGCCTGCATCAGTGCTGCCCAATAATTTACTTTGTAAGATGTCATTGGCAAAAATCTGGATAATCTCAACATCGTCTGGCGGATTAGCAATAAACGCTAACTCATCTTGATACGCTTGCTCATGCTGAACTAAGTAATCAATGGTTTTTGGGCAATATCCAGAGACACAAATCCACGATTTAAGCTTATGCACCCAAGCCGATTGCGCTTGAAAATCAGCATTTACTGTGCGGATCACCACAATTTTACGCGCGCCACGTTGATAGGCTTCTCGCACCGGTAATGGCGCGGCTAAGCCACCATCTAAAAAGAAGTCTTCTTGTATTGGTTGCATATCCTCTTCGCTTTGGTTTGCAGCATGAGATGCTAACCAAGGCGTTAACTTTACACCTTGTTTATAAAGAAACGGTAATGCGCTCGACGCCTTTAACAGTTCACGCCAATGGTTGTTATCATCACTAGGGCTTAAAAAGTACCCTTGACGATCTCTTGCATTGGTTGCGGTGATCAATAATTGTCTTTGACCCAATGTTTTTGCCGCTGCCGAAAAATCTAACGCAAAACTTCCATGAGTTGTTTTATCAAAGTACCAATCTAAATCCACCACATGGCCACCGACCAGCCCCCGGCCTAGTTGATAGAAACGTTTATGACGCGACAACCCCCGTATTAAACGTTTCGCGTAACCCTTTTGTCTTGATAAAAAACTGGTGAGATTTTGCGAGCCAGCAGAAGTGCCAATAAACAGATCGAATGGATCAAATTCAGCGTCTAACCATGCATCTAATACCCCCGCGGTAAAAATACCACGCTGTCCACCGCCTTCGGCAATCAAAGCTGTCATGGGCTGTGACGCTTGCTTTAAAGGGATGTCTGGAGTTGTTGCTTGGCTGTTCATATTGACCTGATACTTGCTAATTGACTGTATAAGGCAAGTCTAAAGAACTGTCGCGAAGATAGATAATGGATAGAATCAATTGCGCTAATAGGAAAAGGCTATCAATTGTCGTATTTGAAAATAAACATCAAAAAATAAAAAGCAAAAAGCCCGTCATTAAGACGGGCTTTTTAGAATTTGGCTGGGGTACCAGGATTCGAACCTGGGAATGCTGAGATCAAAACCCAGTGCCTTACCGCTTGGCGATACCCCAATTGTGTAGCAATTTATTGTAAAACAGAGGTGTTACAAATTTGATGGTACGGGAAGAGAGACTTGAACTCTCACACCTTGCGGCACCAGAACCTAAATCTGGCGTGTCTACCAATTTCACCATTCCCGCATCAAATTTTAACTTAGAGTATACTCAAATTTTATTAAGAGTAAACTTTGATTTCTACTGGCAATAATAAAGTACTTTGATAAAGCCCTCATTCTACCGAGTAAAAATGGTAGCAATAGCGGGATTTGAACCTGCGACCCCAGCATTATGAGTGCTGTGCTCTAACCAACTGAGCTATATTGCCAAAGATGGCTGGGATACAAGGATTCGAACCTTGGAATGCTGAGATCAAAACCCAGTGCCTTACCGCTTGGCGATATCCCAATAATCTTTTTCTAACTTTATAAATGGCTGGGATACAAGGATTCGAACCTTGGAATGCTGAGATCAAAACCCAGTGCCTTACCGCTTGGCGATATCCCAATCAAACTTTTCTGAAATGCCCGCTTAAGCCAGCCTTTCTAATAAATGGTACGGGAAGAGAGACTTGAACTCTCACACCTTGCGGCACCAGAACCTAAATCTGGCGTGTCTACCAATTTCACCATTCCCGCACAACACTCTTGTTTTACATCCTGAGTAAGATGTGCAAAGTAATGGTAGCAATAGCGGGATTTGAACCTGCGACCCCAGCATTATGAGTGCTGTGCTCTAACCAACTGAGCTATATTGCCACTACTTCTTGCAATCCCTCTTGGCGAGGAACGGGGCGTATTATGCTTATTCAGGTTATCGAGGTCAACTGGTTTTTTTCGCTATTTTCATCAAATCGTCTTGTTCGGCTATAACTTCACCAAACTGGATGCCGAATCGACAAAATAAACCCAATTAACAACCCGATATTCGCCTTACGCCCCTTTTGGCAATCTTAATAACGCTTATACGTTAAATAAGAAATGCATTACATCGCCATCTTTAACGATGTAAGTCTTACCTTCAACACGCAATTTACCGGCTTCTTTAGCGCCAGCTTCGCCTTTGAAGGTAATAAAGTCGTCATATGCCATCACTTGAGCGCGAATAAAGCCACGTTCAAAGTCGGTATGGATCACACCTGCCGCTTGTGGAGCAGATGCGCCAACAGGCACTGTCCATGCACGCACTTCTTTTACACCTGCAGTAAAGTAAGTTTGCAGATTCAGTAATTCGTAACCGGCACGAATAACCCGGTCTAAACCAGATTCTTCTAAACCCAGGTCTGTCATAAATTCTGCACGGTCTTCAGCTTCCATTTCGGCAAGTTCTGATTCAATAGCAGCACATACTGGTACAACGATAGCATTTTCTGTTGCCGCGATAGCACGAACAACATCTAAGTGAGGGTTGTTTTCAAAACCATCATCAGCAACGTTAGCAATGTACATGGTTGGTTTAATCGTTAAGAAATTAAGGTAAGCAACAGCTGCTAACTCTTCTTTAGTTAATTCCAACGAACGCAACATCTTTCCTTCGTCTAACACTGGACGCATTTTTTCAAGTACTGCGACTTCAAATTTTGCATCACCGTCACCGCCTTTAGCACGTTTGACTTGACGAAATAGAGCACGTTCGCATGCATCTAAGTCAGCTAATGCCAATTCAGTGTTAATGACTTCAATGTCACCAGCCGGGTCGATTTTATTGGCTACGTGAACAATGTTCGGATCTTCAAAACAACGTACTACATGACCAATTGCATCCGTTTCACGAATGTTAGCTAAAAATTTGTTACCTAATCCTTCACCTTTCGATGCACCGGCCACAAGGCCTGCGATATCAACGAACTCCATAGAAGTAGGTAAAATACGCTGAGGTTTAACAATAGCAGCTAACGCATCAAGACGTGCATCTGGTACCGGTACCACACCCGTGTTTGGCTCAATAGTACAAAACGGAAAGTTTGCCGCTTCAATACCCGCTTGTGTTAACGCATTAAACAGCGTTGATTTACCTACGTTTGGCAGACCAACAATGCCGCATTTAAAACCCATATGCTTACCTTTATATATGTAGAATTATCCCAATGGATAATGATGTCGAATGAGGTGTTAAAACAAAACTTGCTGAGCTTATTCTGCTTTAAACGAATGTAATCTGTGCATGGCTTTCGCCATATCTTGGTTAAATAAAATCTCGGTTGAACGCACAGCTTCATCAATAGCCGCATTTATGCGCTCTTGATCAATAGCAGGAGCTCTGCCTAATACGTAACCGCTAACCTTATTTTTATCGCCTGGGTGGCCAATGCCAATGCGCAAACGATGGAAATTTTTGTCGTTACCTAAACTGGCAATAATGTCTTTTAAACCATTATGTCCGCCATGTCCGCCATGTCCGCCATGTCCGCCGCCTAACTTAAATTTGGCTACGCCGGGGTCCATGTCTAATTCATCATGTGCCACTAAAATTTCTTCAGGCAAAATGCGGAAAAAGTTGGCTAATGCGGCAACAGACTTACCGCTTAAGTTCATGAATGTCGTTGGGATCAATAAACGCACATCTCTACCGTGCAAAATAGCGCGCGCAGTGACACCGAAATATTTACTCTCTGCAACTAAAGGAACATTACAAATACGTGCGAGTTCCTGCACGTACCAAGCGCCAGCATTATGGCGAGTTTGTGCGTATTCAGCACCTGGGTTTGCCAACCCAACAATTAATTTAATGTTACTCATCACAACCTAGTCAGTTTATTTGCGAATGACTCACGTCTGCACCGAAAATCCCCTTTTAAAGGGCCAATGGTGTACACATGATGCAAAACGCGGCATTTTAGCACTCAAATGGCTTGTCAACAAACCACAAGTTTCGCTCACGATGTGAGTTAATTTAACCCGAGTGCGTACTTTAAGACTTTACGCTTTATGGGTGAGTCGATATTCGCCAGTTTTAATGCGCCATTACGCAATAACTTAAGCGGTAATAAGTCATTGCTAAAGCTGGCATAAAAAGCGTCCATCGCCGTCATCATTAGTTGATTATCGTAATAGCGCGCTTGTTGATAACGCTTTAATACTCGGGCTTCCCACCATGTTTCACCACTGCCTATTGCGTTGGCGACTTGCGCCACCAGCACGTCGACATCTTTAAAGCCAATATTAACCCCCTGACCAGCCAGTGGATTAATGGTGTGGGCTGCGTCGCCAAGAATGACCAGATTATCCTGGTAATATCGCTGCGCATGGCGGCGAGTTAAGGTAAAACTGCCACTATTTTCGACGCTAAAGTTGGGATCTAACCTTGACGGAAAGTGCTGTTTAATTTGTTCGGCTAATTGTAACGGGTTTAATTGTGATAGCTGTTTGATGCGATTAGCATCGTCGTACCACACCAGTGATGCATTATTGCCAGGCAGCGGCAATAAACTCCTTGGGCCAGCGGGCGTAAATTGTTGCCAGGTAACAGACTGCTGTTCCGTTTGGGTTTGAATATTGATTAACATCGCTGATTGAGCATAATCCCAACCAGTAACACCAATACCAGACCATTGACGCACTTGTGAATTCGCGCCATCGGCACCAACAAGTAATCGAGTGTTCAGTTGGCTGCCATCGTCTAAGGTAATCCCAATCTTTTGCTGTGCGGTATGCCGCGTCATTTGGCTGACTTTATGAGGACAAAGTAAGTCAACATTATCCATAACGCGAATTTGCTGCCACAAACTCAATTGAATTAGTCGATTTTCAAAAAAGTAGCCTAAATGCGTTTGGCCAACTTGCTCTGCGGTAAAAGAGGTTAAGCAGCCGTCCATTTCCCAGGTTTCTAAGCCGTTATAGGGAGCATGACGCATCGTTAATAACTGCTCCATCACGCCTAAACGCGTGAGTAACAGCTCGGATGCCACACTAATCGCCGATACTCGCACATCTAATGGCTGCTCAGGATCATAAGCTTGTGGTTCGCGCGCTTCGATAACGGCGACCTTTAACCCTAGTTGTCCAAGTCCAATCGCTGCCGCGGCGCCCACCATACCACCGCCGACAATCACGACATCGTATTCAGTTGAAGGTTGCGTATCCATAGCGTGAGGAATATCTTGCATCGTGTCTACATCCATAAAAAGTAACTGTTTGGCATTGTGCCTAATCGATTAGTGATTTGCCGTATGAGTACCTTATCTTGCGACATCGCGCAAAAAGCGAGCTAACGACGATAAAGTGGCAACCAGGATAATGTTTAAGCTTACGTCATCGAACTCTACAAACCCATTTGTATACGATTGATTATGCCCTATATCCATAAACCACGGAAAGGGTGCACTGCGTTAATCGTGATTTAGCCCTAAGCCAACTTTTAATCATGTCGCTATAACGTCAATATATACTGCTTAAACATGACGTTAATAAACATAAACAGACTGTTTTATCCGACGGCTTAAAACATTACAGTTTTTAGGGTTATCAAATACTTTACCGCTAAACGAGCGAAACTTGCACTAGTGCTAGCCAGAGCGCCTTACAACAGGTAAAATATCGCGCTATTTTTACTGTTGTTTACCGGCGAGCACTGATGAGTAAAAAACTTCATATTAAAACCTGGGGCTGTCAGATGAATGAGTACGACTCATCTAAGATGGCTGATTTATTAGACGACTATCAAGGCTATACCTTGACCGAAGACGCGAGCGAAGCAGACGTATTGCTGCTTAATACTTGCTCTATTCGTGAAAAAGCACAGGAGAAGGTTTTCCATCAGCTAGGGCGTTGGAAAACTTTAAAAGACAAAAATCCTAATTTAATTATTGGGGTTGGTGGCTGTGTAGCTTCGCAAGAAGGTAAAGCCATTAAAGATCGCGCTCAATGCGTCGACATTATTTTTGGTCCACAAACCTTACATCGCTTACCTGAGATGATCGAACAGATCCAACGTGGCGAAAAAGCGGTTATCGATATCAGTTTCCCTGAAATTGAAAAATTTGACCGTTTACCAGAACCTCGTGCTGACGGCCCTACTGCGTTCGTATCGATTATGGAAGGTTGTAGCAAATACTGTTCTTTCTGCGTAGTGCCTTATACTCGCGGCGAAGAAGTAAGTCGTCCATTAGATGACATTATTCTTGAAGTGGCTCAATTAGCGGCTCAAGGCGTTCGCGAAGTGAATTTGCTTGGCCAAAACGTTAATGCCTATCGCGGTGCGACTCACGACGATGAAATCTGCACCTTTGCAGAATTGTTGCGTTTAATCGCCTCAATTGACGGTATCGATCGTTTACGCTTTACCACCAGCCACCCGATTGAATTTACCCAAGACATTATTGATGTGTACGAAGACACGCCTGAATTAGTCAGCTTCTTACATTTACCGGTACAGTCTGGTTCTGACCGTATTTTAACGCAAATGAAGCGTGGCCACATGGCCATTGAATACAAGTCAATCATTCGTCGTTTACGTAAGGCACGTCCTGACATTCAAATCAGTTCTGACTTTATTATTGGCTTCCCGGGCGAAACAGCAGATGATTTTGCTGACACCATGAAGCTTATTGAAGATGTCGCGTTTGATCACAGCTTTAGCTTTATCTACAGCGCCCGTCCAGGCACGCCTGCGGCTGATTTGCCAGATAATGTCAGCGACGAGGAAAAGAAGCAGCGTTTAGCGATTTTACAAGACCGAATTACCCAACAAGCAATGCGTTACAGCCGCCACATGCTAGGCACTGTGCAACGTATTTTAGTTGAAGGGCCTTCAGTAAAGAATCCAATGGAGCTTCGCGGTCGTACTGAAAACAGTCGTGTGGTGAACTTTGAAGCGCCGCACACTCACATTGGCAGTTTTGTTGATGTGAAAATTGTTGACGTGTACACCAACTCATTGCGTGGCGAATTTATTCGTGGCGAAAATGAAATGGATCTGCGTCGCAGTTTACGTCCGTCTGATATTTTAGCTAAACACAAACAAGATGACGCTTTAGGTGTAACCCACTACAAGCCATAAATCTGATTGGGTTTCAGCGCTATAATAAAGGCGGCTAGTCCGCCTTTAATTTTGCCTAAAATTCGTCATATTATGGTAATTCAATAAAGACACTCGTAAACTGTGATCATCACACCGTCTCTTTATTTTTTGTTGTTACCGACTAAACACTGGAGCATTATTTGACCACTAAAGTCACGACCATGAACTTGTATCTAGAACCTTCAGATACCCGCCGTTTAGCCTCATTATGTGGCCCATTTGACGACAATATCAAACAACTTGAACGTCGCTTAGGCGTTGAGATTATTCATAAAAATAATCACTTCACTATTGTCGGGTTACCGCGTAACGCGCTAAATGCTAATAATTTATTACGCCAACTGTATATCGAAACTCAAACCGTTAAGGGCAGCACACCTGACTTAGAGCCAGAACTCGTGCATTTAGCCATTCAAGAAGCCATTAATCTTGAAGCTGCGCAAGACAACGATGACAGCAGCGTACACATTAAAACGAAGCGTGGCGTCATTAAGCCGCGCACGCCTAATCAAAGCGTGTACATGCATAACATTACTCGCCACGACATCAGCTTTGGTATTGGCCCTGCCGGTACGGGTAAAACCTATTTAGCCGTTGCCGCCGCAGTAGATGCTTATGAACGCCAAGAAGTGCGCCGTATTTTACTGACACGCCCTGCGGTTGAAGCCGGTGAAAAACTTGGCTTTTTACCTGGCGACTTAAGCCAAAAAGTCGACCCATATTTACGTCCACTTTATGATGCCCTGTTTGAAATGATGGGCTTTGAAAAGGTCGAAAAACTCATTGAACGCGGCGTGATTGAAGTTGCACCACTCGCCTACATGCGTGGCCGTACACTTAATGATGCATTTATCATTTTAGATGAAGCACAAAATACCACGGTAGAACAAATGAAAATGTTCTTAACCCGTATAGGTTTTAATTCACGCGCAGTCATTACCGGTGACATTACTCAAATCGATTTACCCCGCAGCCAAAAATCGGGTTTGCGTCATGCCATTGAAGTCTTGAGTGAAGTGCCTGAAATCAGCTTTAATTTCTTTATCGCCCAGGATGTTGTGCGTCACCCAGTGGTGGCTCGTATCGTTGAAGCTTATGAAGCATTCGAGCAACAAGAGCAAATCGAAAAAGCAGCAAAAGAGCAAGCTTATCGTGAGCGCGAGCAAAAACGTCAACAACAAGAAAAACAGGAACCAGGGCAATGAGCCAACAAGCCATATTGTTAGATCTTGACCTGCAAATTGCCGTCGACAACGCAGCGATTCCAACTCAAGCAGAGTTTGAAACCTGGGTTCGCACTGCTATTGGCCAAACCATGGATAAAGTTGAACTTACTATTCGAGTGGTTGAGATTGCCGAAAGCCAACAGCTTAACAAGACTTATCGCGGCAAAGACAAACCCACTAACGTATTGTCGTTTCCATTTGAAGCGCCACCAGAAGTCGAACTCCCACTTTTAGGTGATTTAGTGATTTGTGCGGCGGTTGTCGAGCAAGAAGCAAGCGAGCAAAATAAACCCTTAAACGCCCACTGGGCGCACATGGTCATACACGGCTGCTTGCATTTGCTGGGCTATGACCATATTATCGACGAGGAAGCCGATGAGATGGAGTCATTAGAGACCCAACTTGTTGAAGGCTTAGGTTTTTCAGACCCCTATAAGGAAGCATAAATAAACGAGGTATATCTGATAGATAGCCCCTGTTTAGAAAAATATTATGAGTGACGATATCCCCCCGAGTACAAACGCCCACAAGAGAAGCTGGTTCGATAAAATCAACCAATTATTTCAGGGCGAACCTCAAAATCGCGAAGACTTAGTCGACGTCATTGCAGGCGCTGAAATGCGCGACCTGATAACCGAAGACACCCGCGAAATGATTAAAGGTGTATTAGAGGTTTCCGACCTGCGTGTGCGCGACATCATGATCCCGCGGTCACAAATAGTAACCATTCAAATAGATTCGACCGTCGATGAATTTCTACAAATAGTCATGGAATCTGGTCATTCTCGCTTCCCTGTCGTCAACGAAGATAAAGACCATATCGAAGGCATTTTACTTGCCAAAGATTTAATCAAATACGGTTTTAAGCAATCTGACGAACCTTTCACACTTTCTCAAGTTATCCGCCCTGCAGTGGTGGTACCAGAAAGTAAGCGTGTTGATGTATTACTCAAAGAGTTTCGTTCACAACGTTATCATATGGCCATAGTGGTTGATGAATACGGCGGCGTATCGGGTCTTGTCACCATTGAAGATATTTTGGAAGAAATTGTCGGCGAAATTGAAGACGAATTTGACCACAATTCAGTGGAAGACACTGAAATCAAAAAGCTCAGTAACACCGTGTTTATGGTTAAAGCATTAACCGAAATTGATGATTTTAACGAAGCGTGCGGCACTAACTTTAGCGATGAAGAGTTCGATACCGTGGGTGGTTTAGTCTCACACGCTTTCGGCCATTTACCTGAGCGTAATGAAAGTATTGTTATCAACAATATCGAATTCAAAGTCATCAACGCAGATAACCGCCGTTTAGTGCAACTTCGTGTTAAGCTACCCGACCCAAATACCAGCGAAGAATTCGACAACTAAATCGTGTTTAAAAATCAATTTATATACTCATCTTTGAGTATTGTCAGTCTGGTGACAGCATTTATTGTTGGCGCCAGCACTGCATTATCTTTTGCACCATACGAAATATGGGCCGCATTCCCACTCGCACTGACTTTCGCACTATGGCAAAGCCAATCTTTAAATGCGAAACAAAGCCTGTATTACTGGCTTAGTTTTGGCTTTGGTTGTTTTGTCGTGGGCATCAGTTGGGTACATGTGAGTATTGATACCTTTGGCGGCATGCCGATTGTAGTATCCATGACATTGATGGCCATTTTGGCACTTTATTTAGCCATTTATCCTGCTGTTTGTGGGTATTTACTCAATAAATTATCTAACACACGTAAACACGCGTTATCCCCATATTTAACCTATTTAGGCTTGTTCCCTGCATTATGGGTATTAACTGAGTGGCTAAGAGGTTGGGTATTAACTGGGTTTCCGTGGATATGGGCAGGTTACAGCCAAACGCTTGGGCCATTGAGCGAACTGGCCAGCTTTATTGGCGCTCTCGGGCTAAGTTTTATTGTTGCCCTCGTCGCGGGTGCATTAATGTTACTCACGCAAAAGCGTATATTGCCTGTATTAATTATTATCCCCATTCTGGTGTTAAGCGCGTGGGCTGCACCACAGTTAAACCCTATAGCGCCAAGCGGTAAATCCGTCAAAGTCGCCTTAGTGCAAGGTAACATTCCCCAGAGCATGAAATGGGAACCAGATGCGCTGTGGCCAACAATGTTGAAATACATGGATCTCACTCGCGCCCAGTTTGATGAGACATCAAGCGTTGATATTGTCATTTGGCCAGAGGCGGCAATTCCTGCACCAGAAGCCATGGTTGAAGACTTTTTGGCTAATGCCAACCAAGTCGCCAACATCAATAACACGGCCATCATTACCGGTATTATTAGCCACCAGCAACAAGATTTTTATAACTCGCTAATTGTATTGGGTAACCACAATCAAAAGCAGCAACCAAGTGCTGATTACCAGAGTAATGGCACAAATGAGTTTAAAAAACATCATTTACTGCCTATTGGTGAATTTGTACCTTTTGGTGACTTACTTCGCCCCATCGCACCGTTTTTTAATTTACCGATGTCATCGTTTCAACGAGGTGACTTCACTCAAAAAAACCTTACCGCGGTGGGATATCAAATTGCCCCAGCCATTTGCTACGAAATTGTCTTTCCGGAGCAAGTAAGAGCAAGCGTGACCAATCAAACAGACATGTTACTAACGGTTTCAAACGATGCCTGGTTTGGCGCATCTAACGGGCCATTACAGCACATGGAAATAGCCCAGATGCGCGCTATCGAAATGGGTAAACCTTTATTACGTGGTACTAATAATGGCGTCACCGCTGTCGTTGACCCCCATGGCCGTATTACCGATGCGATTCCGCAATTTGAAACAGGCGTGCTGGTTGCTAATGTTGCGCTTTATAAAGGTGAAACCTGGTTTAGAAAAATAGGCCAATTACCTTTGCTCATTTTATGCAGCTTATTGTTATTTATGGGTGTGGCAAATTATCTTCGTAAATAATCTGCATAAATGAACATCTACGATAAATAGGTTATCTCATTGAGGTAGCCTATTTTTTTATCTTAAATTTTACCTTCCTGTTAATCATCGGTTAAATATTGAACTACATCCATCTAGGCATCGTAATAACTCTTACACAACAAATGGAGGTTACTATGCAACTGTCTGAAATCAAGCTAGCCATCACTCAGCAAACGCTTCATCCAACCATTATCAGTTATGCCGATTCAAATCATTACTTACTTGGAATAGAAGATGAGCAAGGTAACTTTAAAAGTGCTCGTGATAAAACAGGTCAATTAATGAATCTTAATTCAATTGCACAAGCGGAAGTGTTGCTTAAACAGCAAGGGATACATTACGCCATGATACAAATCCAAACGGCGTATGATGAAATGATCGGTAACAGCAGCACACAACATTGCCGTTACCGAGTCGAGTTTTAAGCTAACAATGGATGATTATGGTGTCAGTGGTTCACGTGAAAACTCATCATAATCACATTTAGGGCAATCGGGGATAACACCAGGAAAATCGATTTGCATTTCGTGACCACACTTATTGCATGTCAACTTACCTTGGTTAATGATTTCCCCTGATTTGTACACACCATGATGCTTAAAATCTTGTAATAACTCATGCCACTCCACTTGGCTACGGTCTGTAATTTCACTGAGCCATTGCCATAATGTATTTTCAATCCCGATCACCATCGGGCTAAAACTTAAATTATCGGCATTTTTCTCACTTAAGAACTCTGCTATGTCTCGCTTTAAAAATTCTTCTACTAAGGCTAACTCTTCTTCATCGGCATTTGATTTTAGTTTTAGATATGCTTTTCCTTGAGTGACTGACTTAAACAAACTTTTAGCAGTCAATGAGTTATCTTGATCGAACTTGGTTTTAACCTGTTCGAATAATGATTGATATAAGGCTAATAGTGCTGAACTTTTTCCACTCATAAGTAATACTCCTTAATACGCACCTTTTTAATAGATCACTTCTGGTTTATTCTATGCAGTTATAAATCGCGCTGTTGAGCGTTAGATCAAACAATGGGCGGCATGGCCGGAAATAGATTGATGCAAGAACAATATAATCCCTCAGAAATTGAAGCCTTAGTGCAAAAGCACTGGCAAGAACATAAAACCTTTGAAGTCACTGAAGATGAAAGCAAAGAGAAATTCTATTGTCTTTCTATGTTTCCGTATCCTTCAGGCCGTCTTCACATGGGCCACGTTCGTAACTACACCATAGGTGATGTTGTAGCACGATATCAACGTTTGCAAGGTAAAAATGTTTTGCAACCGATTGGTTGGGACTCATTTGGTCTGCCAGCTGAAAATGCCGCGATCAATAACAAGACCTCTCCAGCACCGTGGACTTACGAAAACATCGACTACATGAAGAACCAACTTAAGTTATTAGGTTTTGGTTATGATTGGAGCCGTGAAATTGCCACCTGTACGCCTGAGTATTATCGTTGGGAACAGTGGTTTTTCACTCAGTTGTATGCAAAAGGCTTAGTTTACAAAAAAACATCATCTGTAAACTGGTGTCCAAACGACGAAACGGTACTGGCGAATGAGCAAGTACAAGACGGCTGTTGCTGGCGTTGTGACACAGAAGTGGTACAGAAAGAAATTCCACAGTGGTTTATTAAAATCACTGACTACGCAGAAGAATTGTTAAACGACATCGATACGTTAGATGGCTGGCCTGAACAGGTTAAAGCGATGCAACGTAACTGGATTGGCCGCAGTGAAGGTATCGAAATGACCTTTGACGTTGCTGACCGTGACCACAGCTTTGATATCTATACCACCCGTCCAGATACATTAATGGGCGTGACTTATGTTGCCATTGCAGCAGGTCATCCACTTGCAATACAAGCTGCTGAAAACAATCCGCAATTAGCTGAGTTTTTAGAAGAATGTAAAAACGCTGACACCACTGAAGCTGCGATGGCCTCAATGGAGAAAAAAGGCGTTGCAACTGGCTTGCAAGCTGTTCACCCAATTTCGGGTAAACTTGTGCCAATTTGGGTCGCTAACTTTGTATTAATGAATTACGGCACGGGTGCGGTAATGTCAGTGCCTGCTCATGATCAACGCGATTATGAATTTGCGACTAAATACAACTTGGCTATTGAAGCGGTCATTAAGCCAGTAGATGGCGACGTAGACGTTAGCAAAGAAGCGTACACCGAAAAAGGTGTGGTGTTTAATTCAGGCGATGCATTCGCTGAGTTAGACGGTTTAGATTTTCAAGCTGCTTTTGAAGCCATTGATGCTAGATTAACCGCAGAAGGCAAAGGTAAACGTCAAGTAAACTACCGTTTACGCGACTGGGGTGTTTCTCGTCAGCGTTATTGGGGCGCACCAATTCCAATGGTTACCCTTGCTGATGGCACTGTGGTACCTACACCTGAAGACCAATTACCCGTCATTCTGCCAGAAGATGTGGTAATGGATGGCATTCAAAGTCCAATTAAAGCTGACAAGGCTTGGGCCGAAACCACAGTCAACGGTCAGCCAGCAACCCGTGAAACAGATACCTTTGATACCTTTATGGAATCATCTTGGTACTACGCACGTTACTGTAGCCCTCATGCAGATGAAATGTTAGACCCAGCTAAAGCGAACTACTGGTTACCTGTAGATCAGTATATTGGCGGTATCGAACACGCCTGTATGCATTTGTTGTATTTCCGCTTCTTCCACAAGTTATTACGTGACGCAGGGTTAGTGAACAGCAACGAACCGGCTAAACAGTTATTAACTCAAGGCATGGTACTGGCAGACGCCTACTACTATACCAACGAAAAAGGTGCCCGAGTTTGGGTGTCACCTTTAGATGTTACTGTAGAAGAAAAAGACGATAAAGGCCGTATTCTTAAAGCCGTAGACAGTCAAGGCAATGAGCTGGTTTACACCGGCATGAGCAAGATGTCAAAGTCAAAAAATAACGGTATCGACCCGCAAGTGATGGTCGAAAAGTACGGTGCTGACACCGTCCGTTTATTCATGATGTTTGCATCGCCTCCAGAGCTAACACTTGAGTGGCAAGAGTCTGGCGTTGAAGGAGCACACCGCTTCATTAAGCGTTTCTGGAAATTGGCAAGCGACCATGTTGCTGCTGGCCCAACAGAAGCACTTGATACCAGCAAGTTAAATGCTGATCAAAAAGCCCTTCGTCGTGAACTACACAAAACGATAGCGAAAGTCAGCGATGACATTGCGCGTCGTCAAATGTTTAACACCGCCGTTGCCTCAGTAATGGAATTGATGAATCATTTGCTAAAAGCACCACAAGAAAGCGCACAAGATCGTGCCTTGCTTGCTGAAGCGCTTTCTGCAGTGACACGCTTACTTTACCCAATCGTGCCGCACATTGCCTTTACCGTGTGGAAAGAACTCGGGAACCAAAGCAACATCGAAGACAGCCGCTGGCCAGAAGTTGACGAGTCTGCATTAGTTGAAGACAGTAAACTGATTGTGGTTCAAGTTAACGGTAAGGTACGTGCAAAAATCACCGTAGCGGCAGACGCATCTAAAGAAGATGTTGAAGCATTAGGTATGAGTGACGAACATGTACAAAAACACACTGAAGGCTTAAGCATACGTAAAGTGATTTACGTGCCAGGCAAACTGTTAAGCATTGTGGCTAATTAATCCTTAACCACTACAGCAATACCCTGTGAGAGTGAGCAACTCTCACAGGTTGTAATATTATTAGCAGTAAAATAACTTACCTTATAGCGGTAAGTTATTTATGTTAACCATGTCAATATACAAGGATGCCTCCCCTCACTATGCTAGCCAAAAATATCTGTTTAGCCATAATGACAATGGTACTACTGACGAGTGCTGGTTGTGGCTTTAAACTGCAACGCAGTTACTCTATTCCAGCAGAATTAGCCGAGTTACATTTAAGTAGTAGCGATGAGTACAGCGAATTAACCCGCTTGGTGCGCGACCGATTACGCATCAACCGTATTAGCCTTGTTGATGCAGCAGAAAAAACGCCGACCTTGCGATTAATTACTGACACATTAGAACGTGCCACCTTGTCACTGTATCCAACCGGTAACGTGGCAGAATACGAACTTATTTATGTCGTCCATTACTCGGTTACGCTACCGGGAGAAGAACCACAAGAGTTTGACACCGAAATCCGCCGTGATTATCAAGACGATCCACGTACCGCATTGGCCAAAAGTCGCGAAATGGAATTGTTGTTAAAAGAAATGCGAGTGCAAGCAGCCGACTACATTATTCAAACCCTGGCATCAATTGGAGCGCAATAATGCGGGTGTACCCCGATCAACTAAAACAACACTTAAAAAACTTACCTAATTGTTTTTTATTGTTTGGCGATGACCCTTGGTTGATTGAAAATAGTAAGCAGCAAATTTTAGCAGCAGCTAAAAAACAAGGTTTTGAAGAGCGTGTTCAGCTCAGCCAGGAGACCGGTTTCAATTGGGGAGATTTAACCCAAGAATGGCAAGCCATGAGTTTATTTGCTAGCAGGCGAATAATAGAATTAACCCTGCCACAAGGTAAACCCGGCACCGACGGAGCTGCGGCATTTCAATCCCTGTTACAACATCCTAATCCAGATATGTTATTAATTGTGCAAGGCCCTAAGGCCAGTGCAGAACAAACCAACAGCAAATGGTTTAAATCGCTCGACGCTAAAGGTATCTATTTACCGTGTACCACACCTGAGGGTAAACAATTTGAGCGTTGGTTAGACGTACGAATTACCCATTATGAGCTCACAGTGCATCATGATGCCAAAGCCATGTTGTTTACGTTATTTGAGGGTAATTTACTCGCAGCTGAACAAGCCATGCAATTGCTGCAACTGCTTAGCCCGAAGCAAAATATTACGCCAGAGCAACTCAGCGAATATTTTGAAGACCAATCTCGTTTTAGCGTGTTTCAATTGTGTGATGCCATATTGGCAAACCATCAAAAACAGGCCCAGCACATGCTGTCACAGTTACAAGCTGAAGGGACTGCTATGCCTATTTTGATGTGGGCATTATTTAAAGAGATTAATTTACTGCTGACACTCAAACTTGCCCAACATAATGGCGAACAACTGAATCAATTGTGGGGCAAATATCGAATTTGGGATAAACGTAAACCCCTGTATCAAGCCGCACTGACACGGTTAGACCTTGACCATATCGAACACATGCTCGCTTTTGCCTCAAAACTTGAGTTAAACCTGAAACAAAAAGGCATCGAAGACTGGATTGGCTTAAGCCATTTTTGCATTTTGTTTGATCCACGCGCCCACAATAGATTGGCTCACATCGAGTTAACTGATTAGAGTTAACCGACTGGATTTACCTACAAGGAAGGACTATACATGCGAATTGGTATATTGGGCGGCACCTTTGACCCCATCCATCTAGGACATATCAATCCAGCCTTAGACGTCAAACAGCAACTCAATTTAGACCAAGTCTGGTTAATGCCAAACCATATTCCACCCCATAAAAATACTACTATGGTCAGCAGCTTTCATCGCCTTGAGATGGTCAAGCTTGTGTGTCAGCATTACCCTGAGTTTCAATTATGCGATATCGAAATCAATCGAGACACCACTTCCTATAGTGTCACCACCCTGACCTTATTGACCCAACAATACCCACAACATGAGTTCTTTTTTATTATGGGAATGGACTCATTTATCCAGTTGCCGCTATGGCATCAATGGCAATCGCTGTTTTCATTGTGTCACATTGCATTATGTCAGCGCCCTGGATGGACTATGGACGCCCACAGCGAAATGGCCAAGGAACTGCTATTTAGGCAAGCTACCATCAACGATGCAAATCAATCACACCGGACTAAACACGGTAAAATATTCAGTGTAAACAGTCAGCTTATTGATATTTCCTCTACAGAAATCCGCCAGCGATTACAGCTAAACGCCGACACCCAATCCGTATTACATCCATCGACACGCGACTATATTGAACAGCACCAGCTTTATCGATAACTCAAAAGATTAATTTACCGTGGATTAAATAAGCTTAATTGCGCATTCACAGTGAATTTGAGTATAATACTCCGTTAATTTTTACTAATGAGGTACATCGCGTGCAAGGCACCGAGCTAAAAGATTTCGTTATCGATAAAATCGATGATTTAAAAGCAAAAAACATTACTGTTTTAGACGTGTCTAAACAGTCAACCATTACAGACACAATGATCATCTGTACTGGTACATCAAAAACTCACGTTCGTTCTATCGCAGAGCATGTTGTCGTGTCAGCTAAAGACGCTGGCGAACAGCCTCTTGGTGTTGAAGGTCGTGACAGCAGCGAATGGGTACTGGTTGATTTAGGTTCAGTTATTTTGCATGTCATGCAAGAACAAACTCGTGCTTATTACGAGCTTGAAAAACTGTGGTCTGAACACAGCGCCTAATGAAGTTACAGCTTATTGCCGTTGGCACCAAAATGCCTGACTGGGTTACCCGAGGTTTCGAAGAATATCAACGCCGTTTTCCAAGAGATATGGCTTTGGAACTTATCGAAATCCCTGCGGGTAAACGCGGAAAAAATGCAGATATCGCCCGAATTTTACATAAAGAAGGCGAATTAATGCTAGCGGCGGTAGCCAAAGGTAACCATATTGTTAGCTTAGATTTACCTGGCAAAAATTGGGTAACCCCCGAACTCGCTGAGCAAATGACAAAGTGGCAATTAGATGGCAGAGATGTCAGCTTACTGATTGGTGGCCCAGAAGGACTCTCACCTGCTTGTAAAGAGGCGGCCAACCAAAGCTGGTGTTTATCGGCCTTAACCCTACCGCATCCTTTGGTCAGGGTTATTGTTGCAGAAAGCCTTTACCGCGCATGGAGCATAAACAACAACCATCCGTATCACAGAGAATAAGCTTAGTCGAACCGTTAATTAGGCTTATCGATAATGATTATCATGCAACTCTTTTTTTCATATTCATCAGCTGCTAAAGTGATTCTTTTTATTTAACCTTCCATTTAATAACGACGGGGAAAGCATAAGTGTCGCCAAAAAAGCGCATTACCATGCATGATCACGCCGCAGAAGCTGCGTTGTTTAAACGTCGTGCATTCTTTACATTCCTCTGCGTTTTTGCACTACTTTGTGTGCTTTTTTCCAATCTTTATCATCTACAAGTTGTGTCTTATAAAGACTACGAAACGCGTTCAAATGACAACCGCATCCGTGTAGTACCTACCGCTCCCAGTCGCGGACTCATTTACGACCGTCATGGTGTGCTGTTAGCTGAAAACCAGCCGTATTATTCGCTTGAACTAATCCCTGAAAAAGTATCAGACATTAATGTAACGTTAGATGAGCTCAACAAACTCATTGAACTCACACCAGATGAACGTGAAAATATCACCGAAACACTGAAGTTTCATAGACGATTCAAGCCGTTAACCATTAAAAACAAACTAACTGAAGAGCAAGTAGCAACCTTCAGCGTTAACCAATATAAGTTTCCTGGTATTTACGTCGAAGCAGGCTTAAAGCGTCACTATCCTTACAACGAACTCATGACTCATGTCCTTGGATACGTAGGTAAAATTAACACCCGCGATAAAGCGCAACTTGAAAAAAGCCAGCAATGGAAAAACTACGCGGCCACCAAAGATATTGGTAAACAAGGCATTGAAAAATACTATGAAGGTTTACTCCATGGCATTCCAGGCCACCTTGAAGAAGAGGTCAATAACCGTGGCCGAGTGATCCGCACTTTAAAAGTCACCCCACCACTTCCTGGGCAAGATATTTACTTAACCTTAGACTTAAAACTACAGCAAAAGGCCATGGAATTACTCGCCGGACGCCGTGGTTCTGTTGTAGCCATCGATCCTCGCGATGGCGGCGTACTGGCGATGGTTTCAAGCCCATCATACGACCCAAATCCATTTGTGCATGGCATTAGCGGTAAAGCGTATGCCGACTTATTAAATGATAAATCGCGCCCATTGATAAACCGCTCTACTCAAGGACAATACTCTCCCGCATCAACCATTAAACCGCATGTGGCTTTACTCGGGTTAGAAGA
Source organism: Shewanella sp. MF05913 (assembly GCF_059758095.1). Taxonomy (NCBI): domain Bacteria; kingdom Pseudomonadati; phylum Pseudomonadota; class Gammaproteobacteria; order Alteromonadales; family Shewanellaceae; genus Shewanella; species Shewanella sp. MF05913. Next base: position 12,217 of record NZ_JCAYNT010000015.1, on the reverse strand, counting down.
GAAAATCATTAACGAACGCACAAGAGTATGGGATCCAGGTTACTGGCAAATGCCCGGTGTTGAGCGTAAATGGCGCGACTGGAAAAAATGGGGTCATGGTTGGGTCGATGTGTACCATGCCATCGTAGATTCATGTGATATTTTCTTCTACGACTTAGTCTATAAGGTCGGTATTGATAAAATGGCCACGTTTATGGAGCCGTTTGGCTTTGGTAAAAGTACCGGCATTGATATATTTGAAGAGTCTGACGGCGTTATGCCGTCAAGGGATTGGAAACGCATGCGTTATAACCAGCCTTGGTATAATGGCGACACGATTTCTGTCGGTATTGGTCAAGGTTATTGGACATCTACACCACTGCAATTAGCTAACGCGGCAGCGATCATGGCCAATAAAGGTAAACGTTTTACGCCACACTTGTTAAAATCTTTTAAAAACAATACCGTAAAAATTGACACACCCATTGATGAGCAAGCACCAATTAAACTTAAAAATGAGCGCAATTGGGACATCATAAATGAAGCAATGCGTCAAACCGCAGACAAATCGCGTTTTACAGATGCCACTTACACCGCGGCAATGAAAACCGGTACCGCTCAGGTATTCAGTGTCGCCAAAGACCAAAAGTACAATGCCGATACCATCGCAGAACACCTTCGCGATAACGCATTGATTATTGCTTATGCACCCTACGAAAACCCACGCATTGTATTAGCCGTGGTATTAGAAAATGCTGGCTGGGGTGGCGCGAACGCAGGCCCATTAGCAAGAGCATTACTCGATGAGTATATTTTACGTGACGAATGGGCCATCAAACCTTGAATAATCATCCACACCAACAGTCATTTTGGCAAAAGATACACATAGATGTGCCGCTACTCAGTGGCATTTTAGTGCTTATGCTATTCGGTTTATTTGTGATTTATTCAGCCAGTGGCGAAGACCCAGCAATGATGGAACGCCAATTAGTGCGTATGACCTTATCGCTTGGAGTTATGTTTTGTTTTGCGCAAATTAACCCTGAAATATTGAGACGCTGGGCATTACCGATTTATTTGGCCGGGGTAGTGCTATTAGTGGGAGTCGAGTTATTTGGCACCATTAATAAAGGAGCACAACGATGGTTAAATCTTGGGTTTATGGAGTTTCAGCCATCAGAGCTGATCAAATTAGCCTTCCCAATCACGATGGCCTGGTACATCAGTAAATTCCCATTACCGCCTAAAAAGCGTTACCTTGCTGGCGGCGTGGTGATATTACTAATTCCCACCTTACTTATTGCTAAACAGCCCGACTTAGGCACCTCTATTCTGGTCGCTGCATCGGGTGTATTTGTGCTGTTTATGTCAGGAATGAGTTGGCTCATTGTCGGTGGCGCTGTGACTGCAGTGTTATTGTTTTTGCCAGTGCTGTGGTTTTTCTTAATGCACGACTACCAACGTACTCGGGTATTAACCTTGTTTAATCCAGAGCAAGATCCGCTCGGCGCGGGTTATCATATTATTCAATCAAAAATTGGGATTGGCTCTGGCGGTCTTTGGGGTAAAGGTTGGCTTAATGGAACTCAGTCACAATTAGAGTTCTTACCAGAGCGCCACACCGACTTTATCTTTGCAGTGATCGGTGAAGAGTTTGGTTTAATTGGTAGCTTACTTTTACTTTCAATGTATTTATTTGTGATTGGTCGAGGGCTCATTATTGCCTCGCAAGCGCAAACTAGCTTTGCACGGCTTTTAGCGGGCAGCATTACTTTGACATTTTTTGTATACGTTTTTGTTAATATTGGTATGGTATCGGGTATTCTGCCCGTAGTTGGCGTACCACTCCCACTGATTAGTTATGGCGGAACCTCCATGCTAACCTTAATGACTGGGTTTGGTATTTTAATGAGCATTCAAACACATAGACGATTTGTCGACAGATAGGAACTACAGTAAAGATGGCTAAAATCACAGTACAAATCGCCAGCCTAACATTGCTTTGCAGTGTTTTTTTACATGCTAATGCAGCGACAGATAATGATCCACAAACACTCAAAAACGCGTTTGTAAAAGAACAAGTCAGTAAAGGTACCAGTCAGGCAGATGTTGAACAGTTTTTATCAACGTCAACATTTGACCAAAGCATCATCGACGCCATGACAAAACCTTGGGAAGCCAAACCTTGGCATCAGTATTACCCTATTTTTCTTACCGATAAGCGTTTAGAAAAAGGCTTAGCATTTTGGAAAGAAAACCATGCGGTGATCAGTAAAGCTGCCGAGAAATTTAACGTAGACCCACAAATTATTGTTGCCATTATTGGGATTGAAACCTTTTACGGCGGATACATGGGCAACCACCGTGTACAAGATGCGTTATACACTTTAGGCTTTTATTACCCACCTCGCGCAACATTTTTCCGTAGCGAATACGCTAATTTAATGGCGCTCATTAAAGAAGAAAAGCTCGATAACAGCACCTTAAAAGGCTCTTATGCTGGCGCGATGGGTTACGGTCAGTTTATCCCTTCAAGCTATCGTCATTACGCTGTCGATTTTGATGGTGATGGCAGAAGAGATTTATTAACCAGCAAAGCCGATGCCATTGGCAGTGTGGCAAATTACTTCCATCAACATGGCTGGCAAAAAGGTCAACCGGTAGCGTTGTTGCTCAACCACACCTCAAACCAAGCACCTAAAGCTAAAGTTTGGACCAAAGAAAAGCTCCACTATAAGGTGTCTGACATTCTCAGCCCAAGTCTGAGCTTAGCGAATAATCAAGATATTGATGCATCGCAAAAAGCATTATTAGTAAAGTTAGATCAGCCAGACAATGCGGAATATTGGCTAGGACTTAAAAACTTTTATGTCATTACCCGATATAACAGAAGCCCACTTTACGCCATGGCGGTTTATCAATTTAGCCAGCAGCTTAATGCTCACTATCAACGCTAGGTAAATCAACATGCAAATATCTTTTCGCCATATTTTGTTCGCTGCGTGTTGTAGCGTCTTGCTTTTTGGTTGCTCGTCCAATGACAGCAGCAGTCCAACTAAAAAAGCAGGCAGTAAAAGTCGTTACCAAATGGCTGACGATCGCTACCCTGATGATGCGCCAGATGTGAGCCTGGTTAAAAATGCCCAACCTAAATATGAACCATACAGCCGCCAAGGTAATCGCGATTACACCGTGTTAGGCAAAAGTTATAAGGTACTCGATTCGGGTAAAGGCTTTAAAGAGCAAGGCCATGCCTCTTGGTATGGTTCAAAGTTTCATGGCCATTTAACGTCAAATGGTGAAACATATGACATGTACACCATGTCTGCCGCACACAAAAACTTACCATTACCGAGCTATGTTAAAGTCACTAATTTAGACAACAATAAGCAAATTATTGTTCGAGTGAACGATAGAGGCCCGTTTCATGACGGCCGTGTTATCGACTTATCATACGCTGGTGCTTACCACCTAGGCATGCTGGCAAAAGGGACTGCGCGAGTAGCAATCGAAACCGTTTATGTGCCATCGCCTGAGCAACGAGTCATCAGTGATTTAAAAGATAACGACAACCATTTTATTCAAGTCGCCGCCTCAAAAGACAAATTACGCGTGAACATGCTTGCAAGACAACTTGAAAATAAATATTCAGTGTCCTCACGAGTAAGCTCATCGAATGGTATTCACCGATTACAACTTGGGCCAGTTAAGCAAATTCATTTAACCAATAAGTTGCTCGATAAATTGCAAGCTGAAGGTTATCCGCAAAGCTTTATTGTGCCTTAACAAGGTGATGATTCACCGAGAATGAAAGAACCTTAATGCGAAATGGTTGTCTACTCATGTATAATCATTAACAATTATTAAAATTGATTTTTTGTCTTTTCTTCGACTAACCAGAGACGTGCCTAATTCATGATGACTTTTAAGACCGCTCAACTCACTTCAATGCTTTTTGCATCAGTAGTGTCTTTTTCTTCTCTTGCTGCTACCCCGCAACCAGATCCGCGTCCTACACCCAATCGCGCTCCGATGGTAACCCCAGATGCGCCAAGCGTTGCGGCTAAAGCTTATGTGTTAATGGATTATAATTCTGGCCGAGTTATCGCAGAAGAAAATGCTTACGAAAGCTTAAACCCAGCCAGCTTGACCAAAATGATGACAAGTTATGTGATTGGTCATGAAGTTCGTGAAGGTAATATTTCATTAGATGACGATGTCATCATCACCAAAAATGCCTGGTCAAAAAACTTCCCAGACTCATCGAAGATGTTTATTGAAGTGGGTAAAACGGTCAAAGTACACGACTTAAACCGCGGTATTATTATTCAATCTGGCAACGATGCGTGTGTGGCGATGGCTGAACACATCGCAGGTACCGAAGGTGCATTTGTTGACTTAATGAACTCATGGGCCAAGCAATTGGGCATGAAAGACAGTTATTTTGAAAACTCACATGGTTTAGATTCAGACAATCATAAAACTACCGCGTACGACATGGCTTTATTAGGCGCAGCACTTATTCGTGATGTACCAGAAGAGTACCGTGTATATTCTGAAAAATCGTTTACTTACAACGGTATTAAACAGTACAACCGTAACGGCTTATTGTGGGATAAAAGCTTAAATGTTGACGGAATTAAAACCGGACACACCTCTGGCGCAGGTTATAACCTCGTATCATCTGGTACTAGCGAAGGTATGCGTTTAATTACGGTCGTAATGGGCACAGCAAGCGAGTCTGCACGTAAAGCGGAAAGTAAAAAACTGCTTAACTACGGTTTCCGCTTTTTTGAAACGATTACCCCTTACAAAGCTGGTGATACTTTTGTTACCCAAAATATTTGGTATGGTGACAGAGCAACCGTTGATTTGGGTGTAATGACTGACACGCCAATCACCATCAACCGTGGTAAAGCGAAAGATTTACAAGCTAACTTTGAATTAACTAAAGAGTTAACAGCACCACTCGCTAAAGGCGAAACTGTAGGCCGGGTATATTTCCAACTTGATGGTCAGGATATTGCTCAATACCCGCTAGTGACATTAAACGCTGTTGAAGAAGGCAGCTGGTTTAGTAAGCTAATGGATTACTTTAAGCAAATGTTTGCTGGCTGGTTCGAATAACTCGGTTTTGTAAACCACATTTGAATCAACAAATTAAAGTCGCATTTTTGCGACTTTAATTTTTTCAGGTCGATAAGACTTGAATCGGGTATAATCGCCACCATATTTAAGTCATAGCCAACCCAATTGAGTAGCCAATGTTAGATACAACTTTTGACCAAGTAATGGAATTTCCTAATTCATGTCCATTCAAAGTGATTGGTGATGCCGATGACACACTTGCTGACCGCGTTGTCGCAGTAGCACAACAACTTGCACCTGGTGATTATGTACCAACAGTAAAAGCATCAAGCAAAGGCAGTTACTATTCGGTCACAATCCGTATTACCGTTACCAGTAAAGAACACATCGAAAAAGCGTATATCGATCTTGCCGCAATTGACGGTGTAAAACGCGTACTGTAACTCAAATAGAGTCAGCATTTGCGTAAAACTTGAGTATAATACTCAGGAATTACTCATACCATTTACCTAGGGGAGACGTTGCCCTTGCAAGCAAATACACTGCACATTCGCCATTTAGGCATGCAAGACTACGAGTCGATTTGGCATGCTATGCAGGAATATACTGACACCCGAGACTCAAACAGCCAGGATGAATTATGGATTGTTGAGCACTCGCCAGTATTTACCCAAGGCCAAGCAGGTAAAAGCGAGCATATCCTTAACCCAGGCGACATCCCCGTTATTCAGGTAGATCGTGGCGGCCAAGTCACCTATCACGGTCCAGGCCAGTTAGTGGTATATCCACTTATTGATATCAAACGTAATAAAATAGGCGTGCGCCAATTGGTTAACAATATTGAGCAAAGTATTGTTGATATGCTGGGCCAATATAATATCGAAGCTTATGCTAAAGCCGATGCACCTGGCGTGTATGTAAACGAAAGAAAAGTTGCTTCTTTAGGGCTGCGTATTCGTAAAGGTTGTTCATTCCATGGTTTAGCACTCAATGTCGACATGGATTTAGCGCCGTTTCAACGTATTAATCCGTGTGGTTATGCCGGTTTAGAAATGGTGCAATGTAAAGCCTTAGGTGGACCGCAAACCGTGCTAATTGCCGGTGATAAATTAATCCAAACCTTTAGCCAAATTATGGGCTATCAACAACTTGTACATCATCAAGGATTAGCAGAATAATGAATAGGCCTGAAAGATTACAACCAGGTGTTAAATTGCGTGATGCTGAAAAAGTCGCGCGAATTCCTGTCAAAGTCGTGCCATCTGAGCGCGAAACGATGTTACGTAAACCAGATTGGTTACGTGTAAAGTTACCGGCGTCGAATCAACGTATTCTTGATATAAAAGCAGCACTTCGTAAAAATGGATTACATTCTGTTTGTGAAGAAGCATCATGCCCTAACTTAGCAGAATGCTTTAATCACGGTACGGCGACCTTTATGATTTTAGGCGCTATTTGTACCCGTCGTTGTCCATTTTGTGACGTTGCCCATGGCCGTCCATTAAAGCCTGATGCACAAGAGCCAGTAAAGTTAGCTGAAACCATCAGAGATATGAAGCTTAAGTATGTGGTTATCACCTCAGTAGACCGTGATGATTTACGTGATGGCGGCGCGCAACATTTTGCTGATTGTATCCGTGAAATCCGCTTATTGAACCCTGAAATCAAAATCGAAATTCTAGTGCCTGATTTCCGCGGCCGTATTGACGCTGCGTTAGACATCTTAGCGACTGAGCCACCAGATGTGTTTAACCACAATTTAGAGACAGCGCCTGCGCATTATCGTAAAGCACGTCCAGGTGCTAACTATCAGTGGTCATTAGACTTACTCAAACGCTTTAAAGAGCGTCATCCAAATGTACCGACTAAGTCGGGCTTAATGATGGGTCTGGGTGAAACTAACGAAGAAATCGCGCAAGTATTACATGATCTTCGTGCGCATAACGTCGAAATGCTTACGCTAGGCCAATACTTACAACCATCTAAATTCCACTTACCAGTTGAGCGTTACGTGCCACCTGCAGAATTTGATGAGTTAAAAGCGCTGGCTGATAGCATTGGATTCACCCATGCAGCTTGTGGACCTTTGGTACGCTCAAGCTACCATGCAGACTTACAAGCTCAGGGTAAAGAAGTTAAATAGCCCGAGATCAGGGTAAATAACCTTTTTTGACCAATAAAAAACAGCGCTCAAGCGCTGTTTTTTTATATCTGCAATATCAAGTAAAAGACAAGAGTAAGGATAAATAAAGCTTATAAAGCTTTATCCATCAAAATAGCATCTTCATTGCCATCACTGGTTTGGTAATAGTTTTTGCGTCTACCAGATTCACTAAAACCGACTTTCTCGTACAAACCTTTAGCAGAAGTATTTGACTCACGCACCTCAAGCATCATCACAACAGCCTGAGCTTGTTTCGCTTCGCTCAAAATGTGCCGAATCAGTAATAATCCTAGCCCCTGGCCTTGATAAGCTGGCGCAACACAAATATCAAGCAAAGTCGCTTCATCGATAATTTGCTGCACAATCGCAAACCCCAGCAGTTCACCTTGTTGCATCACCCCAACCGCACGATATAAGGGGCTAAAACAGTCTGCTAGGCCTGCTTCTGTCCACGGATGAGTATGAGATTGCTTTTCAATGTTTGCCATTGCTGTAACATCTTCAAGGCTAAGCACAGAAAGAATATAAGCTTCAGTGTTGTGCATTACGCTCACCCTTATCTGTTTGTTGCTTATCAAGATGCTGGCTGATTTGCAGCCAAAGTTGGCGCTTCTCTTGGGGGGTTACAGGTAAGTCGCTTAACGGCGCACTGACAATCCACGCCACTCTCGGCCTAACTTTAACTTTACGCATGTCCCAAACCACTTGAGGACCTTTGACCATTTCACAGTCAAACTCACACAGATCAATCTCTACGCCCAATAACCGCAATACATCAACCATTAGAGTGAGGTTGCTAAGATCGGCATCAAGATCATGCAGCACAAGATAAGGTTTACTTGGTTTATCAGCACTACGCCAGCGAGTAATGTTCATCGCATCTAAAAAAGCTGATTGGTCCATTAGGCTCTCATTGCTAGAATTTAATTCACTGCCAAGCATAGCAGCTAAGCGCGTCGGTAAAAAGAGACGCATCACACGCAATCAGCCCATGTAATGTTTAAAATGATCACAACATCGGACTGATAAAATTAAATATCCATCCAATTAAGGTAAATGAAATCAATAAAATACTAAACACGATGATCAGTAATCGCCATTGCATGACTTGCTTAAGTAAAATGAACTCAGGAAAGCTTGCTGCAACCGTTGCCATACAAAAAGCTAATGTTGTACCAATGGGCAAGCCATTCATAATCAAGCTCTCCATAACGGGGATAACCCCTGTAGCATTAGAGTATAAAGGTATACCAATCAATACAGCAGCAGGTACTGACCACCATTGACCATTGCCTAAATGGTTTTCAATCCAACCATCAGGAACAAAACCGTGCAAGGCTGCGCCAAGTCCAACCCCAATAATGACCCACTTCCACACTCGGCCAAATATATCTAAGGTCTCGTCTTTAGCAAATTGATGACGCTGAGCAAACGTCATGGCTGTTTGCGTTATGTCGCTATTACTCTGATTAGTTTGTGCCTGACCTTTTTCAAGCGCTTTGGCGGCAAATGACTGTAACCATTTCTCGGCATGAATCGCATCTAAAAATGCTCCCGCCAATATGCCAACCGACATACCAACTGCGACATAAATAACAGTAAACTTCCAACCGAGAAGACTGACGAGTAGCAAAATAGCCACTTCGTTAATTAATGGCGAGGTAATAAGAAATGCCATAGTGATCCCCACGGGGATCCCCGCAGAGGTAAAGCCGAGAAAGACCGGAATGCTCGAACATGAGCAAAATGGGGTTGCCGCACCAAAAACCGAGCCCATAAAATAACCGACAAAGCGATTTTTACCGGCTAAGTAATCCCTCACTCGTTCAACATTCAGGGAAGCTCGAACCAGAGCGATGACGTAAATCATCAGCAAAAGCAGAGCAAAAATCTTAGTGGTATCTTCAATAAAGAAATGAATCGCGTCAGCAAGCTTAGTATTGGGATCTAAGTTAAATATCCCGTAAGTGAGCCACGTTGCTAAATCAGAAAAAATTTGCAACATCATTGGACCGCCTTAAAAGCGTAAGCAAGATGTATTCAACACGCTTATGCATTGAAGAGATTAGGTAAAAATACTATATGCCTTACATATGAAATTTCATATGTCATAGATCGTATTTTTGAAACATTATTGATACTAAAAAGTATTACGGGGAGCAGCATGACAAATAATAGCTTTTTTGCTTGGAATGTATTTAGTGGTTTCCGATCTGCATAAAGCAGATTTAACTAATTACTTTCGAGTATATACGCAGAACAGGGACTCGGAGTTGCAACTATGGCTGCAGGCTCTTGAGTCGCATTGTTATCGTCAAGCATGAATAACTTGCCTACGGTATCAGTTGGCACTTTATCAATTGATGGCAGTAAAGCCGCTTGAGTTATTAAAGAAGCGATGATTTACGCGAACATTATTGGCAGCTATTTGCCCGAGAAATCAAACCAATTGGAAGCTTAGCCGCCTTGTGATGGCTGCATATTTTGCCACAAAAACTTAAACATTATCTGGAGCTATTATTTAAAGGTCGGCATAGTTATGTCACTACCTGTATTGTTTGCCACAATCACAGTTCATTTACCTGCCTAATTGTTACAGAGGCACTAAATCGAATATATAGTGCCCATGTCAAATATGGTTAACGACTTAAATTAAGGAAATTCAGATAATTAAAGCTAAACATGCGCTTGTAATAAAGTAGTTATTTCATCAACGGTAGCGAGTCGACCACTTAATAGAACCTTGTCATCGACCACAAGAGCCGGAGTAGACATCACGCCATAATTCATTATTTGCGCGATATCTGTGACTTTTGACACGTTAAAATCAACATTTAATGACTTTGCAGCTTCAGTTGCTGCATCTGTGAGTTTTTGACACTTAGTGCAACCCGTACCAAGTATTTTGATTTCCATCTTACCGCTCCTATGATTAAGAAAAAATCTCATTATCGATTTTATAATCTCACCAAAAGTAAGCCAAAAATCAGTCTATTAATGTGATCAGTTACTAAATTTAGTTATTCAACAGTCCTCAATGTACCCTAGTATTGTAAAGGGTTATCAAGGGCCACTGTAAGCTCCTATGTTTAAGGGGAATGGGTAGATATAGAGAGTAAACTCACTAAAATAGCGGCAAAATACAGTTATGCTTAAGTCTAATCGACAAGGGGATCAACACATTAGGATATAGGTGAATTGCGACCGATTAAATTCTGAATTTAATAGCCACTAAAAAAGATGGTCATAGGCAGACCTTGTAGGCTTCTTTGTTTAGGCTATATTTATTCGTTTACTATGCAGCGATTTAGAAGTTGATATTTGTTTATTTCCCAGCCGCCATTCCATGCTTAAAAACTACACTTTCGATATAAAGATATTTCTGTGTGTTCATATTGATGCAATCGACATACAGAAAAAACATGTTTATGAAAGATGATTTAATCGACATGTTTGACTATTTTTAAGATCGAATGTCGATAGTATCAACATTAACTAAACTGCCAACAGTGCTTGTTTAGTATTATCCTGCACAGTACATAAATGTTTGATGCAGCCTTGACTAACAAATTGCTGACAAAGAAGAGATGAACAATATTGCATCACTTGAATTTATCAGTTTAAAGAAAGGAAATTTGAAGTAAACTACGGAAAAGACAAAGGCCTAGCATTTCTGCTAGGCCTTCTAAATTTGGCAGGGGTGGCAAGACTCGAACTCGCAACCATCGGTTTTGGAGACCGCTGTTCTACCAATTGGAACTACACCCCTGTTGACGAGTGCATTATGCTAAAACAGCCCCCAAAGGTAAAGCATTTTTTCAATATATCAGCTCAATTGCAGTTTTTTCAGGCAAACTAACGTGTTTATTGAAGCAGAAAAAAGTGATATTGAAATATAACTAACAATAATACCAATACTTTGGGGAATCACTCAGCGTCTTAATACTGTTGAGACGAAACCTTAGCATCACGAGCTTCATAGATAAATAACCTTGTTAAATATCTGATATAAACCTAAAAAACTTTTGAGTACGCTGCCTAATATATCATGACTTGATGCACCATATTAAGGGGCATTTATCTCTTATCGGTTACTGATTTTATTAAACCACAATAATGTTTCTCGGGTTCACTATTGATAGGCAGAAGCTCTCCATTAGATTCGCCGCTTGATAGCGACCCACATTTCCACCTGACTAATTTAGCTGGCCTGCTATTGCTCTCGCGCCTGCTGCACCTCGGCTATCACGGTGTATTGTGATGGCCTGTTGGCGTAATCTTGCTCGTTCAGGTTTCACTAAACCACGATGTTTAAGGTGATAGTGATAGCTACTACGGGGCACTTCAAATAAACAGCAAAGCTGTTTAACGATGTTCTGCTCTCTTGATAACGATTCAATTAATGCTATCGTTTGATGCTGTCTTGCATTAAGAGAGCGGTAGCCTTTTTTAGGATGTCTTTCTCCCATTCAATCTTCTTGATTTTGGCTTCGAGCTCTTGAATGCGCTGTTGTTCTGGCGTGATGGCATTTCCTGATGGTGTAATACCTTCAAATTCTTGCCTGAGTTGAGTCACCCAACGCCTTATTGCTGTTGGACCAACACCTGTGGCCTCACAAGCTTCTTTTGTTGAGTAGCCTTGCTTAATCACGAGATTAGCAGCATCTATTTTAAATTCTGTTGAGTAAGTGGGTTGAGATTTCATTACTTTATACACCGTATTATATTAAGGAGGAGTTTACCTCATATCGGTGTACAGATTCATTATGGACGGCGCAGGTTGGCATCAACAAAAACTAACGGAGGGCTTTGATAACTTGAGTATCCTTAAACTTCCCCCTTATTACCCAGAACTCAACCCTGTAGAACAAGTGTGGCAATGGCTTCGTCAAAATGAACTTGCCAATCGTTGTTTTAGTGGATATGACGATATTGTTGAACAGTGCTCAATTGCATGGAATCACTTTATTGCAGAGCCTGAAAGGG